>DASWGL010000211.1:0-7247 GCA_036393735.1 Gemmatimonadaceae bacterium
CGACGGTGGCGGCCGATGTGTGAATTCGGCCCTGACTCTCGGTGATCGGAACGCGTTGCACGCGATGCACACCGGATTCCCAGCGCATCGCGCCGAATGCGCCTTCGCCCTTGATCTTGAAGATGGCTTCCTTCACGCCGCCAAGAGTACCAGCGGACTGGGAAATTACTTCTACGCGCCAGCGCCGCCCCTCGGCGAAGCGGGTGTACATGCGATAGAGATCGGCGGCAAATATGGCCGCTTCGTCGCCGCCGGCACCGCCACGAATCTCGACGATCGCCGGCCTGTCATCGAGCGGATCGTGGGGAATGAGGGCAGGTTTTATCTGCTCGAGCAGCGCGTCGATCGATTTCTCGAGACGCGCTGCTTCGGCTTTTGCCTCCTCCGCCATCTCGGGGTCATCAGAGTCGGCGAGCTCGCGCGTTTCCGCGAGCTCCTGCTCGTTTCTCTGGAGCTTCTTCCCCATTTCGACCAGCGGCTGGAGATGTCGAAGCTCGCGGCCCAGCGCCGCCATGCGCTGCTGGTCCCTTACAGTCTTCGGATCGGAGAGCTCTCGCTCTACGTCAGAGGCACGCTCGATGGCGTCCCTGAGCCGGTCGCGGAGACTCAGCTTTCGGTGCTAGGCGCAGCTGCGGGCTTGCCGTACTTCTGACGGAAGCGCTCGACGCGCCCCGCTGTATCGACGAGCTTCTGCTTGCCCGTGAAGAAGGGGTGGCAGTTGGCGCAGATGTCCGTGTGGATCTCCGCCTGGGTGGAACGGGTCTGGTATGTATTGCCGCAGGCGCACCGTACGGTCGCCGTGGCGTACACTGGATGAATATCGGGCTTCATTGGAATCTCTCGCGGATGTTCGTATAGAACTGAGAATTATAGCTAAATTCACCCCCTGAAACAAGTTAGCACCGATGCTCGTCAAGCTGGCGCGCATCACCCATCGTATCGCTGGCTCCTCATTGTCGCACCTAGTCTAAACCCCGTGCAATCAGCTTCGCGCCTGAAATTCGCGACAAACCCATGGAGGTACACGTTGGCGATTGCCGCCCTGGCGATCGTGTATCTCGTCGCCGCGCGGGCAGGGCTGATGTTGGACGCGGTTGCCGGTTTTGCGACGCTCGTCTGGGCCCCCAGCGGATTGTCGCTTGCGACGCTCCTGATTCTTGGACCCGGGCTGTGGCCGGGGGTTTTCATCGGAGCCTTTCTCGCCAATCTCCTCACGGGCGCGCCAGTTCCGGTAGCGCTGGGAATCGGAGCCGGGAATACCCTGGAGGCGGTGCTCGCCGTCTACGCCCTGCGCCGAATCCCCGGTTTTCAGGTCTCGCTCGAGCGCCTTGCCGACGTGATCGGATTGATTGTCCTGGCTGCCGGTTTGAGCACGATGGTCAGCGCCACGATAGGCGTAGCCAGTCTCTATCTGGGAGGGATCGTTTCTTCTGGTCAGTTGGGGGAAACATGGCGCGCGTGGTGGCTGGGTGATCTTATCGCGGATCTCCTCGTCGCTCCGGTTCTGCTCGTTTGGGCGACCGGTCCACGAGCGCTTGGTGATCCGAAGCGCCGGGCGGAAGCGCTCGCGCTCGGCGTCGCCGTAATCGCCGCGAGCTTGCTGATTTTTGGTGGCGCCGTGGGGGTGCCGACGCCGACTGGAAGGGTCGCGCAGGCGTATATGTTTTTTCCTCTGCTCATCTGGGCGGCGCTCAGGTTCGGCCAACGAGGTGCGATAACAACTGCCTTCACTGTCTCGGTGATAGCGGTTTGGGGCACCGCGCTTGGACATGGTCCGTTCGTAAGGCCCGCATTGCACCAGAGTCTGATTGCTCTTCAGGCGTTCATGGGCGTTGCAGCCGCGACCTTCCTCGTTCTGGCTGCGAGCATCTCGGAGAGGCGCCGCGCGGAAGACGAGATGCGGCTTGCACACACACGTGCCGCGGAAGCGAACCGTGCCAAGGCAGAGTTCCTGGCAGTGATGAGCCACGAGCTCCGGACTCCTCTCAACGCCATTTCAGGCTACGTCGATTTGTTATCGCTCGGCGTCGATGGAGAGCTTACGGAGAAGCAGCACGCCTCACTCTCCAGGATTCAGCTCAATCAGCAGCACCTGTTGTCGCTGATCGATGATGTACTGAGCTTCGCCAAGATCGAAGCTGGCAGGCTCAGCGTCGACGTGCGTAGCGTGCCCGTTCACGAAGTGGTCGAAACGCTGGAAGCTCTAGTCCGGCCGGAGCTGGAGAGAAAGGATCTAATCTTCTCTTATGAGCCCTGCGATGATGCGCTCTCGGCCCGTGCCGATCCGGAAAAGCTGCGGCAAATCCTGCTCAACTTCCTCGCCAACGCTATAAAGTTTACGCCCGAGGGAGGTCGCATCCAGGTTGGCGCTGACCCTTACGAGGATTTTGTCAGGATCTGGGTGAGTGACACGGGCATAGGAATCCCCAGCGATATGATCGCGCATGTCTTCGAGCCCTTTTTTCAGGTGGAGCGGGGCACTACCAGGCGCTATCCGGGAATCGGACTCGGTTTGGCAATTGCGCGAGACTTGGCAAACGCCATGAACGGGCACGTGCGGCTGGAGAGCACGGCCGGTAAGGGGACCACGATTTCACTTCTATTGCCTGCCGGCTGATCCGAATCTCATCTGCAATTTTGACTCAGCCGCGCTCAAACTGACAAGGCGATTTGTCGTTATGGCAAACTCTGACTGGTATGCGCGTTGCGGCTTTTTGTCTCCGTCAATTCTCAAAACAAACTCAACCACAGGAGACGAAAATGTTATACAGGATGACAACAAGCTCACCGATTTTCGGGCTCCGGCGAGAGATCGACCGGCTGTTCGAGGACACGTTTGCGCGCGACGGCAGCAACTTTACGCCGGCGGTGGACATCAGGGAGAACGATCACGAGATCCGGCTGGAGCTCGAGCTCGCGGGCCTCAAGCCCGAAGACGTCGAGATCATCGCGGAGAATGGAGCTCTGACGATTCGCGGCGAGAAGCGGGTCGAACGGAAAGAGGGCGACGAGAACCGCTATCAGGTAATCGAGCGGACATACGGCACGTTCATGCGCACCTTCCAGCTTCCGCAAGGTGTGGATGAGGAGCAGGTCAAAGCTGACTTCGAGAACGGCGTGCTGACGGTTCACATTCCGAAGGCGGCGCTACCACAACCGAAGCGGATCCAGATTGCGGCGTCCGGCCGCCCGCAGCAGGCGGCGGTGGGAAGTGGGAACATCTCAAATCAGCAGTCGACCTCGACCGGAAAGACTTCGGGCCAGAAGTCGACCACCACTTCACAGAAGGAGCGTGACAAGGAGACGATGGCGGCACAGAGTCGCTAAGTAATTCCGCTCCAGGAAAAAGGGGTCACGATCGGTGGCCCCTTTTTTTTGTGTGGTTCCATGGCCTACCTCGTCCGGATACCGTTCACGGTGCATCTTACGGCGATGAAAGCACGAACGGTAATCGCCGGTCTATCACTCGCGTGCGCTGTGGCCGTACCGCTGCACGCGCAGGAGAAGCAAGCCGCCACTGCTCCACAACCCACCGCCTCCGTTGCACCAAGCGAGCCGGGTTCCAACCTGACGGTCTATCTGCTCACGTTCGGCTGGGGTGATGTCGTGTGGGAGCGATTCGGACACAACGCTATCTGGATCAAGGACCGCGCTCGTGGCACCGACATGACCTACAACTGGGGGATGTTCGACTTCAATCAGCCGCACTTCGTCTGGCGATTCGTTACCGGCGACACTCGCTACTGGATGGAGCCAATCGACTACAACTCGATGGTTACGTACTACAAGCAGCACAATCGGTCGATCCTCGCGCAGGAGCTCAATCTCACTCCGGCCCAGCGACTGGAGCTCCAGCGGTTCGTCCAGTGGAACGCGCTTCCGCGGAACAAGTTCTATCGCTACGACTACTATCGGGACAACTGCTCGACGCGCCTGCGCGACGCCATCGATCACGCGTTGGGCGGGCAGCTCCAGACATCCACCGTGACGCGAATGACATCGGGAACTTACCGTTGGCACACGCAGCGCCTCATGACGGGAGACATCCCGCTTTATACGGGCGTCACGCTCGCGCTTGGCCATCCCGCCGACAAGCCGCTCTCGATGTGGGAGGAGATGTTCCTGCCGGTCCGCATGGCCAACGACCTGCGAACCGTCAACATCACCGACAGTGTCGGCACACAGATTCCGCTGATCAGATCGGAGACTGCGATATTCACGGCGGGTCGTCCTCCGGAGCCGGCGTCCCCTCCCTACTATCTCCCGCTATTCGTCGCGGTCGGAATCATCTTCGCCGCGGTGCTGGTTCTGCTGGTGAGAAGTGCGGAAGGAGGTAACCGGCTCGCCATGTTTACGGCTACTGCTCTGGCCACGTTGTGGAGTCTCATCGCCGGTCTTGGCGGGCTCGCGCTGGTGTTCGCCTGGTTCTTCACCACCCACTACTTCATGGGCCGTAACGAAAACCTGATGCACTTCGATCCGCTCTCGATCGTGCTGGTCGTGCTGATACCGCTCTCCATTTACGCTAGGCGGGGCATTTCCAGAGCGATAAAGTTCGCGGGGTTCATCGCCCTGTTGTGTCTGTTCGGATTCGTCGCGCAGGGAATTCCACTCTTCGACCAGAAGAACGGAGAAATCATCGCGTTGGCGCTTCCGATCAACCTCGCTGTGTGGTGGACGGTTTTCCGTCTCACCGCCTATAGTCGTACTTCCTTGCCCTCTTCAGCCGCCTTGTAGATCGCCTCCATCAGCTTGATCACGATGAGCTGATCGTCGGGCGGATCGTACGGAGTCGTCTCGTTCACGACCGCGATGAAGTGAGCGAGCTCCGCCCGATACGATTGCAGAAACACGCTCTCGCGCGCGGCAGCGCCACTCGGCGAGACGTCGGTCGGCTTGCCATTGAGCATCTTCACCACGCGCAACGGCGCGAGGCGGGCACTCCCACGACCGGTGAGCACCTCGAACCACCAGCGCTCCTCCTGTCCGACGTAAGACCACGAAACGTCGAAGCTGAAGCTCAACCCGCCGGCGCACTCGACGTGCACCATCATGGAATCTTCGACGCTGCCCGAGCCTCGGGAGCGATCCATGTGCGCGGTCACTCGAACGGGCTCCGGGAAATCGGCGACCCAGAGCGCGAGATCCACGAGCGGATAACCGTGCTCGAAGAATGCTCCTCCGCCTGCTTCGGGCCGCCTGAATCGCCATCCCGTGCGGGCGGTCGCGAATTGATATTGCCCGGCCCTCACACCGATGAGGCGTCCCAGCTCTCCGCCCTGCAAGAAGCGATAGAGCTGCTGTACATCGCTGCGGAAGCGATGGTTGTTGCCGACGACGACCTTTCTTCCGGCCTGCTTAGCCGCGGCGAGAATGCGCTCGACACCACGCGACGTCAGCGACAGCGGCCGCTCGCAGAGCACATCAACCTTTGACTTCAGCGCGCGCAGAACGTGCGGCTCGTGCAGGTGATTGGGCGTTGCGATGACGACCGCGTCAACTTGATCGAGCTCGAGCAGATCCTCGATGTCAGTGAATACGTCGGGAATCTTCAGCCGCTCGGCTATCGCGCTGGCCTTGGGTCCGTCGTTGTCACAGAGAGCGACGAGCTCCGCGCCCTTGAGCTTGGACAAGACGGGAAGATGCGCGAGCTGGGCGATCGCCCCTGCCCCGACGAGGCCGAGGCGGACGGGGCCCTTCGCTTTCAGTTCCTTGGTGCTAACCGGCGATTCGGCCAATCGTCGTCCCCGGATAATAGGTCTCTAGAATCGTACGATAATTCTGCCCGGTGCGCGCGCGTCCGATGGCGCCCCACTGGCACATCCCGATTCCGTGGCCGTAACCGCGGCCGTTCACGTTGAGGCTCGATACTTCCACGCCGCTCGTTTCTTTTGTGAATGAGAAGTAAGTACTGTTGAGAATGGCGCCCTTTGGATCTCTCAGCACGAATCGGATGTCGTTACCACGGAGAGTGTAGCTTCCGCTTTCCGTTTGCACCGTGAGCGCGGCGATTCGGCCCGATGGAGTTCGTCCCTGTTCCCTGATGTCAGTGATTCTGCCGACGCCGTTCCTTGGCGCCCTGGTATAAGTGGCGAGGTATTTCTCCATCACCGCTCGAAGGCCGGCGGCATCGTAGCTCTGCGTCCAGCTGAACCTGGGCGACGAATCGCAGTAGAAATTGTCCGTTCCCGGAATGCGGTCGCTCACCGGACGAAGATATGGCTGGTCCGGCTGGTCGTACCAGACCTCGCTAACGCCGGCGGTGCTGCCGCCGCAGGTCGAGTGGTAGGGAGTCGTGATCGGCTGGCCATTGTAGAGCACGACCACGTCAGCTGTCGTCGCGATGGCCGAGTCCGATTGTGGCTTCTCGGCGTCGACTCCGCCGTACACCTGGTCTTGAACGGTGGAGTACATGTCGAAGGCGCGGGAGCTCGTGAGATGTTTGTAAGCGTACGTTCGTGCCGCGACTGCTTGGGCCTGCACTGCAGCAAACTCGGCCGATGTGCGACTGCCGATCTCGAGTGGAACCACGCCGCGCAGGTATGAATGCATGGCCAGGCTGTTGACGACCAGGAATCCTGAATCGGTCCGGGTGATGATGATGGTTCCTCTGTATTTCTTTCCGTTCCAAATGAGGAAGGTGCCGGGCTCGGTTTCGGCGGTCACCGGTCCCATTTCCGTCGTAATCTCACCAATGCGCGTAGCGTCGAATGAAAGCGGAAGCTCTGCCATCGCGCCAATCTGCTGGCCCGCATCACCATGAACTATTCCCCAAGGGCCTGTTCCCGAGATCGTCCCCGATTTCGCGGCAGTTTCGAGCGCAATCCGAACCTGCTGTTCCGCACCGCTTTTGAGGGTGCTGCGCACGACCGGCACGTTGGCAGCGCCGCCGCCCCCGCGTGGAGAGGATAGCGAGACGCACGCCACGATCGTTATGACGGCCGCCGTCGCGATCCATGTCCGCGACGAAATCCACAGGTGATCTCTATGCAATTGCCTCCTCCATCGCCTCTCCCATCTTCTCGAGCGCGCTCGAAACCTCAGCATCGCCGTGCGCCGCGGACATGAAGCACGCTTCGTAAGCTGACGGCGCCAGGTAGACTCCTCGATCCAGAGCGGCGTGAAAAAACCGGCGAAAGAGATTCACATCCGACGCCTTCGCGTCTGTGAAATTACGAACGGGGTTGGCGCTGAAAAAGAATCCCCACATCGATCCGGCGCACCCGGCTGAGAACGGAACTCCAAGG
>DASWGL010000212.1:0-1939 GCA_036393735.1 Gemmatimonadaceae bacterium
CATCGGATCGAATGACACCGCGAGCCGAGGGCCCCAATTGTTCGTGTCCTGAGGAATCTTATATGTGTAGGAGCCGCCACCCGGGAGCGAGACGGTGTACGGCGTCTTGTACATGAATTGCCGCTGATAGCGCAGTCCTGCTTTGACGACGAGCCGAGAGGTGATGGTCCAATCGTCCTGTCCGAATAAGGCGATGTCGGGGTCATTGTAGGAATCACCGCTTCTTCCGTAACCCTGCACATAAGCAGCGGGCAGCCCCAGGGCAAACGCCTGCACTGACGAGATCGGCTGAGGCAGCCCGAGTGCAGGAATCGCAGGCAGCGCGGCGAAGATGAAGCGTCCGCCGAAGTGAAGGGGAAGCGCAGTGAACTGCGTTCGCACGTCATTGAAATCGAATCCGGTCTTCACCGAATGCGTGCCGTTGTAGAAACTGACGGTGTCCTTCAACTGATAACGCTGGTTTTTTCTCGGCTGCGGCGTGAAGCGCTGGCGCCCCACACTGGCCACGCCGATGATCTCGACGGTCGGACCACCCTTGAAATTGTCGTTGCACGGTCCGCCGCAGTTCGGGTCGAGCGATTCGATCAACTGATCCTCTTTCGCAAATTGCCCGCGCAATTCGTTGATCCAACGGCTCGAGAGGATGTCCGTCTCCGACGCAGCCAGCGCGGAGTCTTTGCGATGCTGCGCCGCTCCGCGGCTTCGCGCCGTGATTCCGCCGAACGGCTCGATGTTCTCATTGAGCAGACTCGCGTAATTGCCACGCAGCACGAGGTTCCGCGTCCCTGTCCACTGGTGATCCACTTTGGCGAGGTATTGCCGCGAGCGCACCTCATAGGGAACGTTTCCGAGCTCCACAGGAAAACCGTTGGCGTTGAGCAAAGCCGCCGCAGCGGGATCGATCGTGACGAAGCTGCTCGTATCTGTGGAGAGATTCTCGGCAGAGACGAAAAAGAACGTCTGATCGCGCCGGACCGGCCCGCCGAGTGTGAACCCGTACTGTGACTGGCGGAAGGGCGCCTTTTCCTGATTGATCGGATTTCCAAACACGTTGAAGCGCTCGAAGTGCCCCTTGGAGTTCAGGGACTTATTGCGAAAATACTCGAACGCGTTTCCTCGCATCTCATTCGTTCCCGATCGCGTGATGATGTTCACCACACCACCGGAAGCCTTGCCGAACTCCGCGGAGTACGAATTCGTCAGCACCTGGAATTCCTGAATGGCTTCCTGGCTGAACGTCGATCGCACCGCGCCAACGACAGGATCGTTGTTGTCCACGCCGTCGACCATGATGTTGTTCGACCGCGCGCGCTGTCCGCCGAACGACAGACCCGACGTCGCCGACGCGCCCTGCTGCGGCGTACGATCTGTCGTCACTCCGGGCGTGATCACGGTGAAGCTCAGAAAGTTCCGCCCGTTCGTCGGCAGGGCGTCGATCTGTTCCTGTCCCACAACGGTCGAGACAGACGTCTCCGTCGTGTCGATCACAGGAGCCTTCGCGCTGACGATGATGGCCTCGCTCGTTCCCGGACGTAAAGAGAAGTTCAGCTCAGCGAGCTGCCCGATCACCAGCCTCAGGTCGTTGCGCCTTTGCGGAGCGAAGCCGGCGAGATCCGCGGAGATCGTATAGCTCCCCGGCGGGATCGCACCGATGTAATAGCGCCCATCCTTGTCGGTCACCGCGCTACGCGACTGATTGGTCGCCGTATTCGTCGCGACGATCGTCACTCCCGGTAAGACCCCGCCCGACTGGTCGAGAACGGTGCCCTGAAGATCGGCGGCTGTCAGGCGCGCCTGGGCAAGTAAAACCTGGGGCATTAGGGCGACGAGAAGAACCACGATGAGGACGCGAGTCGTTGACGCCATCTGAGCCTCCTTGCACGTTAAACCGCTCGGAGCACGCGCCGTCCGCGCGCCGCCGGCCGGATCAGTCCATTGA
>DASWGL010000213.1:0-4448 GCA_036393735.1 Gemmatimonadaceae bacterium
CCGAGCATCTCGCGCCTCGCAGTCGGAGGCGCGGCTCTTCCCTCCTCGATGGCCCGGAGAATGAGCGCCAGGTCTCGCGCAGTCGTGGTGTTGTTGAGACCCTTGGCGAATGCCTTTCCATCCTCGACACCCCTGAGGACCTGAATCCGCTGCGCTCCAAATGAGCGCATTGTTCTCGTCACTGCGTCCGCACCGACGAGCGTGATGAGCGTGTTCGTCGCGAGGTTGCTCGACCGCGTAATCATCAATCGCAGCAACGTATCGACGCGTACTCGCTCACCGACGCGGTGATAAAGCGTTGAATCGCTGTCTGAGCTGGAGTCGAGCGCATACAAAGAGCCGTCCACAATCGAAGCAAACTGATTCACCATCAACAGTCCCTGATCCATTCTGAACGAGCCCCTGTTCGCGCATCGGAAAAGCTCGATCATCACTGGCACCTTCATCGTGCTCGCGGCGTGAAAGCTCGTGTCCGCGTTCAGGAAGAGCGTGTCTCCGGACGCGAGATCGACGTAGGCGAGGCCAACCTGAGCGCCGGGTTCCTCGGCGACACGCGCTTGAATCCGATCGAGCACAGAATCCGGGGCCTGCGCTATGGCCATAAGACCTGCTGCCACGAGCGTCATCATGTCGAGGATCTCGCCATCAGATTCCCATCGCCGAGCTCATAGTTGGACTTCCTGCTGGCCGGACCTCCGCCCAGATGCTCTCGTTGTGCTGATCCTTGAGAAAGAGCGAGCCGACAACGACGGTTATGAGCGCAACCACGATTGGAAACGCCAAGCCGGCGTAGATGTTTCCGGTGCGCGCGACCAGGCTGGTCGCGATGATGGGGAGGAACCCGCCGAACCAACCGTTGCCGAAATGGTACGGAAGGGACATCGAGGTGTACCGGATCCTGGCCGGAAAAGCCTCGACCAGAAATGCCGCGATCGGGCCGTAGACCATCGTCACGAATACGACCTGGACGAACACCAGCGCCGTTAGAGCGACGGCGTTTACCGGATTCGAGTAGAGCTTCATCGCGTGGTAGATCGGCACGTAGAGCAGCGCCGCGAGCAGATTGCCGGCCATCATGATCTTCTTGCGCCCGATTCGGTCGGATAGACTGCCGAAGAAGACGAACAGCGGCGCGCCGAGTAAGAGGGCGATTGCCACGCATACATAAGAGGTGACCAGCGGGACTTTCAGAACCGTCTGCATGAAGAGCAGCGCATAGAATTGTCCCGTGTACCAGACGACGGCCTGTCCCGCGGTCGCTCCGAACAGAACTACGAAAAAGACCCGCCAGCGGGACCAGGTGCCGAAGCTTTCCTGAATCGGAGCCCGCGAGGTCTTGCCGGTTTCCTTCAGGATCGCAAAGAGGGGCGACTCGCGAAGTCTGATCCTGATGTAGTATGAAATCGCGACGAGCAGCAGCGACAGAATGAACGGGACACGCCAACCCCAGACCTTGAACGCGTCTTCCCCAACGACGCCGCGAACGATCAGGATCACCGCCAGCGATAGGAAAAGGCCCAGCGTCGCCGTAGTCTGGATAAAGCTCGTGTAGTATCCGCGGCGGCCGTCCGGCGCGTGCTCGGCGACGTACACCGCGGCGCCGCCGTATTCTCCCCCAAGGGCGAGCCCCTGCAACAGGCGAAGAATCACGAGCACGATCGGAGCGGCAATACCGATGCGATCGTAGCCGGGCAGGAATCCAATGGCCGCCGTCGACCCGCCCATAATCAGAAGCGTCGCCAGAAATGCGAACTTCCTGCCGGTCAGATCGCCAATCCGCCCAAAGACGAGCGCACCGAATGGACGTACGGCGAAGCCGACCGCAAACGTCGCCAGCGTCTTCAGAAAGCTCGCGGTGGGATTTCCGCCAGGAAAAAATTGGGTCGCGATTATCGCGGCCAGACTCCCGAAGATATAGAAGTCGTACCACTCGATCATCGTGCCGACGGACGACGCGGTGATGACCTTCCAGATGCCGCGAGTGTCGCCGGACGCTTGAGCAGTCACGCTGGTGGACGCGCTGGAATTCGGCACGGCAGAATTCATGGGCGATTGGTCCTCGGTGTTCCCACAGTGAATGATTGAGGAATCCAGCTACGCCTTCGATATGAGTCCGTGGCGAACGTCTCATAAAGCCACGATCGAAATGCGCGCAGTCGGTCCTCGGCGATGCTCCCGGGGTACAGTCCGGATTCGCGAACGGTCGCCGGAACACACACGACTTTGAAACCGACAGCCTCGAAGGTAGCACAGGCTCTTCTCGTGTGCAGCGGCGATGTGACGACGGCGAGCGTTTTCCAGCCCTTGGTGCGCGCGATTGCTCGCATCCTAAGCGCCTCAGTGCGCGTTGTAGTGACCGAGTCGATAAACATCGTCGGCGTCGCCGCGCCTACCAGAGCAGTCACGCGCGCGAGGTCCGCCGAGTCAGAGACCGGCGCTCCGCCAAAATCTTTCCGCTCCCTGGATACAAGCACCACCGGCGCGAGACCGCGCCGTGCGAGCGCGAGTCCGGTGAGTAACCGATCGAGCGTTTCACTGCGCATCATGCCGTCAGGCGTGAATCCCGCAGACAGAACCGCAATCGCGTCGACGCGAGCGGGAATGGAATCGCGCCTGATGAGCGGTTGGGCCAGCGCCGACACCAACGGGGTGTAAGCGACTGCGATACAGAGCAGCGCGATGACGCCTGCGCCTATCCACAGCACTGGACGAAGACGCGTCGCTCCAAGTATCGCTCCCGCTATGGCCGCGGGAGCGTAGAGGACGAGTTCGGGCCGTCGAAGGAGTTGCTGCACACCGAGAACGTGCGCTGACACAGCGCAGAAGGTGCCGAGGACTGCTCCGGCAAGGGCACGACGCGCTACGGCGTTGGATTCACTGGCTTCCTGCACGGCGCAAATTTAGCCGCGCCGACCAACGAGACGCGACTGCGCGATCGGGCGAATTCCCCCTACGGCTTTTTCGAGTGCTGGCGCGGATTCGACTGAGAAGCCGAGATGCGCTCTGCGGCCGTCTTGAGCGCTCCCTCGATCGCGACCGATTGCTCCGCGACGACCTGTTGCGCCGTCGTCACGACCCCGGAAGCAACCTGCATCGCCGCCGCTTTGATCTCGGGATCAGACGCGATCCTGGCAGCAAGCGCCTGTACGGCGGCGGCAAGATCATCAAGCGCCTTCTGGAGCTCGGGTGATGGCTTGAACAAAACCGAATCGCGGGCCTGAGCCTTCGATCTGGCTGGCGGTGCCTTCGTCGCCGGCTGCTGCCAACGCGCCGCGGAAGTCACGGCGAGTCCAATCAGCAGAACCAGCAAAAGAGCAATGCGTTTCATCGTGAAGATCGGAAAAGGAGCTCAACAGCTCGAGTAACGCGTCGTGGGGGATACCCCACGATAGCTAGAAGGGTCGCCGGATGAAATATTCAATTCCCGCGCCACGGTATTTTCTTGAGGTAACGCAGATGCCCGAGTACGTCGCAGAGCTTCGCGAGGCAATCGAACAGGCCACACCCCTTCTCCAGGGAATGAGCGAGGAGAGGTCGCGCCTTCGCCCCCAACCGGGCAAATGGTGTCCCCGAGAGGTGATTGGACACCTGATCGATTCAGCATCCAACAACCACCAGCGATTCGTGCGGGCACAATTTCAGGACGACCTTGTTTTTTCTGGGTACGAGCAGGATGCGTGGGTGTCGCTGCAGAGATATCGGGACGCACCCTGGGAAGACCTGATCGCGCTGTGGCGCAGCTTCAATCTGCACATCGCGCGAATCATGGACTTCGTCACTATAGACGAACGTGTTCGCTTACGGCCACGCCACAATCTCGACGAGCTGGCGTGGAAACCGCTCCCTCGCGATGAGCCGGCGACCCTCGACTACTTCATGAGCGATTACGTGGCGCATCTCAAGCACCACCTCGCCCAAATTGGAATCCCGCCGGACTAATTCACCCAGTCGGCAATGAAAACGTTGGTCTCGTGCGGATTGGCATCGTGCCGGTTCGATGCCCAGACCAGCTTCTTGCCATCGGGACTGAACATGGGGAACCCATCGAACGTCGGCGCGGTCGTCACCTGCTCCAATCCGGATCCGTCCGGATTGATCAGAAAGAGATCGAAGTTTCCAAGCTTCGGATCGGTGTGGTGATTCGACGAGAAAATGATCTTCCTGCCATCCGCCGTCCACGAGGGACCGAAGCTCGCCGCACCGAGATGGGTAATTTGCCGCTTGTCGCTACCGTCCGCGTTCATGATCCACAGGTCCATTTTGTTGGGTCGGACCAGCCGTTGCGCGAGAAGATCCTTGTAGCTCGCGATCTCCGCCGCAGTCTGGGGGTGGTAGGCCCGGTACACTATCCTCTTTCCATCG
Source organism: Gemmatimonadaceae bacterium (assembly GCA_036393735.1). Classification (GTDB taxonomy): domain Bacteria; phylum Gemmatimonadota; class Gemmatimonadetes; order Gemmatimonadales; family Gemmatimonadaceae; genus UBA4720. Next base: position 4,363 of record DASWGL010000213.1, read on the forward strand.
GGAGACCACCACGGCCCTCCGTCGTACCCCAATTCATGGGTAAGCTGCTTGAGGCCGGATCCGTCGACGTTCATCACGTAAATGTC
>DASWGL010000214.1:0-2235 GCA_036393735.1 Gemmatimonadaceae bacterium
CGGACGGTCAGCCCCTGCCAACGGTCCTGCCAGGCCAGTACGTAGTCTTGCGTCTTCAACCGAGCGCCGGAAGCCCGCCTCTTTTTCGTAGCTACTCGCTTTCGGGCCCGCTCTCAACCGAGCGCTATCGAATCAGCGTGAAGATCGAACCGAATGGTGCGGCTGGAACTCAACTGCGAGAGCATGTCCGGTTGGGCGATGCTCTCGACATTAGCTCGCCGCGCGGCAGCTTCGTTCTGCAGTCCGGAGAGCGGCCGGTAGTGCTGCTCAGCGCGGGAATCGGGGCGACGCCTGTTCTGGCGATGCTGCACGCACTGGCCGCAGCCCGCTCGACACGGCAGGTCTTGTGGCTGCACGCGGCTCGCGATCGGCAGCATCATGCATTCGCCGACGAAGTCCGCCGCCTCATGCTCGCGCTCACCCACAGCCGCAGCTATGTTTGCTACAGCAGGCCGGGCTCGCGCGACAAGATCGGCGAGGATTTCAACGCTACCGGTCACCTGTCGCGATCGGTCTTCGACGAGGTCGGCATCCCGCGAGAGGCGGATGTCTACCTCTGCGGGCCGACTCGCTTCATGGCAGACATGAAAGAGGCGCTCGCAGCCTTGGGCGTGGCGCCGGAGCGGATTCACGTCGAAATCTTCAACGGCAGCGAGTCAATGACTCCTGGTGTCGTCGGCGTAGCGCCGCGAGCTCCGCATCTGCCCAAGGACGACGCCAACACCGGTCCGCTGGTATCGTTCGCGCGTAGTGGCATCGCCGTACACTGGAAGGCGTCAGCCTACCAGAGCATTTTGGAGCTGGCCGAGGCGTGCGACGTCCCGGTCCGTTGGTCGTGCCGGACCGGTGTTTGTCACAACTGTGAGAGCGGTTTGGTTTCGGGCGCGGTCGCCTATGGACCGGAGCCACTCGAGAAGCCCGCCGACGGCAACCTTCTCGTTTGCTGCTCACAACCGATTCGCGACGTCGTCATCGATTTGTGAAGCCTGACCGGATTCGATTTCCGACTGAAGGACCGTCACGGCTCACTTCCAGGGGCCTCCGACCGCAAGTGGAGGATCAGGGCGGCGCATATCAGACCGAAGACGAGGCGCGGCGCGATGAACACAACCAGGATAGCGGTCATGGCAGCAGGCGCAGAGGAGAAGCAACCATGAGAACGCCAACGTTTTCAGTCGAGGTGATCACGCTGCCGGTGAGCGATGTCGAGCGAGCGCTGCGGTTCTATGTCGATCAGGTCGGCTTCACGCTCGACGTCGACTATTCGCCGAACGACGCGTTCCGCGTCGTGCAGTTCACTCCGCCGGGCTCCAGCTGCTCGATACAGATCGGTAGCGGACTCACGGACGCGCCCGTCGGATCACTTCGCAACGTCTATCTCGTCGTCACCGACCTTGAGGCTGCGCGGAGCCGCCTGCTCGAACGTGGGGTCGAAGTCGGCGAGATCCGGCACAAGGCACCCATTGATGCCTGGGACGGAGGTTTCGCACCCGGGCCCGACCCCGCGCGCAGGGACTACGCCAGCTTCGCCGACTTCTCGGACCCGGATGGCAACAGCTGGGTGCTACAGGAACGGGGTTACCGCAATGTGTAACGTATTGTGGAAGCTTCGCGACGTCGACCATGCGCGGCGTAGCCCAGGAGGAGGTTCGGGACGGATACCCTTTTCTCGGTTTTTCATTCTCGAACCCCCTATAGATAACCTCCATCAGCGCCATTGACTAGAGAACGAAAGGAGTTCCCATGCGCGCAGTCACTTACCGGAAGGTGGATGTCGACGGCATAGGAGTATTCTATCGCGAAGCCGGGCCGAAGGACGCGCCAACGATCCTTCTGCTGCACGGCTTTCCAACTGCAAGCCACATGTTCCGCGATCTCATTCCGCAGCTCGCCGACCGATTTCATGTGATTGCGCCCGATCTGCCCGGGTTTGGCCAATCGGACATGCCGGAACGGACCAAGTTCAGCTACACCTTCGACAACATCGCGGGGGCTATTGACCGCTTCACTGAAGTAATCGGACTTGATCGCTTCGCCATCTATGTCTTCGACTATGGCGCTCCGACTGGTTTCCGCCTCGCGGTGAGGCACCCGGAGCGCATCACCGCCATCATCTCGCAGAATGGCAATGCGTATGTCGAGGGCCTCAGCGACGGCTGGAACCCGATCCGCGCATACTGGCAGGACCCGTCCGAAGCAAACCGCAGAGCCCTCCGCGCCTTTCTTTCGCCCGAG
>DASWGL010000215.1:0-1514 GCA_036393735.1 Gemmatimonadaceae bacterium
CGGCATATTATCCCTCGTGGGGGTGGCCTGCTCCCGCGACGGTGCCGGGCGATTACTCGCTTTACTATGGCGACTCGGACAGCAGCTACAACGCGCCTTATGACAATCCCTCGAACGGGTATGGGAGCTCGGATTCCCTCAGCGGGTCGCTGAACTCCGAGCCAGTGGGCAGCCCGAACACGAATCCGGTTACGAGCAACGTGGCGAATTCGACGCCCACGATCCTGCTGTACCTCAAGGACGGCACGATGCTGGCCGCGAGCGACTACTGGATCGCGGACAGTAGGCTGCACTACCTGGTGAACTATGGCGGTGAAAACACCGTCGAGATGAATCAGGTGGACTTCCAGCGTACGGTGGATGAGAACGGAAAGCGCGGCGTGAAATTCTGGTTGAAGCCGAACCCGAACAGCACGACCGGGTTACCCGCAACGGCGCCGGTGCCGGCTCCGTCGCACGAGCCGACCGTTGAGACAGCTTCAGAGCAACCGCAGCCTGCTGATTAATTTTTGGTGTGAGATATTCGCCCGACGGGCAGTGCGCTAAGCCTTCGCTTCGCGAAGGAAGCGGGCTGCCTCTTCGGGCGGAGTGGGATTGATGTAGAAGCCAGTTCCCCACTCGAAGCCCGCCACTTTAGTCAGCTTGGGCATCATCTCGATGTGCCAGTGATAATGATCGTTGATTTCTTCGCCGATGGGCGACGTGTGGATGACGTAATTGTAGGAAGGAAACGAGAGCACTTTGTCGAGACGCGCGAGGAATTCGCGCAGCAGTTTCGCGAGGCTGCCGTAGTACGGCGTGGGCATGTTCTCGAAGGCCGAGCTGTGCTGCCGCGGCAGAATCCAAGCCTCAAAGGGAAATCGTGGCGCGTACGGTGCGAGCGCGATGAAGTAGTCGTTCTCAAGAATCATCCGGGTTCCGGTTTCGAGCTCCTGCCGGATCATGTCGCAGAAGATGCAGCGCTCCTTTTCGTCGTAGTAGCGTTTCGAGCTGTCCACTTCTTCGCGGACGCGCTTGGGAACGATCGGCAAAGCAATTAATTGCGAGTGGGTGTGCTCGAGCGACGCTCCGGCCGGTTCGCCGTGATTCTTGAAAAGCAGGATGTAGCGGAAGCGGCGGTCGTTCTTGAGATCGAGCATGCGGTCACGATAGGCCCACAGAACTTCCTCGACTCCCTTTTCCGCCAACGAGGCCATGGTGAGCTGGTGGTCCGGCGTCTCGATAATTACTTCGTGCGCGCCAACGCCATTCATGCGATCGAATAGCCCTTCGCCTTCGCGGTCGAGCCCGCCTTCGATTCCGAGCGCAGGGAATTTATTCGGCACGACGCGGAGCGACCACCCCGGCGTGTCTTTGCCGCTGCCATTCCGCCCGTAGGCGAGAATTTCCGGCGGCGTCTTCCCTTCATTCCCTGGGCAGAAGGGGCACATGCCCGTGCCTTTGATCGTCACGCTCTCGCGCACAAAATCCATGGGCCGCTTTGCGCGATCCGTGGAGATGATTACCCAACGGCC
>DASWGL010000216.1:0-1506 GCA_036393735.1 Gemmatimonadaceae bacterium
ACAGCGAACAACCAGCCGTTCAGGAGATGGACGCCGAGTCCGATGACCTTCGCGCGGTCACGATCCGGTGTGAACATCGTGCCGAGAATGAACGGCACATCGATGCGGGTGAGGCCGAGCGACTGCGCGGTGACAGTCAGCGTGGTCAGAAGGATGGTGGCTGCGAAGCCCCACAAAAGGATTGACGGTAAGTTGACTCCGCGAAGTAGCATCAAAGGGCCGCTCCCCTTGCGAGGAGCGGCAGTGCTTCGTTCGGGCAGCGATCAGATCTCGTCGCGACCCGCAAACGGATGATTGCCGCGATTGTCAGCGGAGCGCTCGGTGCGGGAGGAGGAGCCGATTCGGTTGTCGCGCTCGGATCCGCGCGACGCGTTCTCCGAGCCGCGGTCACTGGCGCTCTGGCGCTCGAACGCCTGGTCGCTGCCACCGCGGGTCGCGGGTTGACTGTTGTCGCCCTGCGACGCCGCGCGGGCACGCGCTCCGCGGCTGTGGCCACCTTCGCGACCGATCGTCGACATGTGCTGGCGATCGCGGCTCACCGCTTCGCCGCCCTTGCGGCCTGCGACTCGCGCTTCATCAGTCGTGAACTCGTGGGCTGTGCCTTTCGCGTGGGCTGCTCGCCCGCCTTTGCTCGCGATTTCACGCTGCTTCGCTGTATCCATCGACGCAAAACCGCGCTTGCTGGTATTCGCCATTGGCTGTCTCCTTTGGGTCTCAAGTAGGTACTGCGTGAACTGCTCGCACCTGTGAGAGGCACTCTTAAATCGAGCATGAAATGTGCCTGAATCCGCTATGGCGAAGGGGTGGTTGTGCGCAATCACACGCTGCGATTGAAAATGCGCACGACAAACGAGCTGGCGTGGGGGAAACACACGCCTCGAGGCGGGATGAAACTGGCGGAGAGAGAGGGATTCGAACCCTCGGTACAGGTTTAGCCCGTACGACGGTTTAGCAAACCGTTGGTTTAAGCCACTCACCCATCTCTCCGTGGCTTAAATGCGCTGAATTTCGTCCTACTAATGAAGAATCGGTAGTTGGAATTCCTCCCGAACGGATTCTACCGAAATGTTGAACGACAGGATCAGATCATGTCGAAGACCCAGAACATGCCTTCGCCCGCCTCCTGCAGCCGGATCACGCAAGGCGGTTCCTTCGTCAGCGAGAAGATCATTCTGGCCAGTCGTACGGGATCCCGCACTTCCACGGTCCATGCCTCGATCGGCCGTTTCTTGCCGGCGGGCACACGCTCCCGACCGATGACGGTGTACGTCGCCCATGCCACACCGTTGCGCGGATCAAATACAGGAAATTTCGCCGAGAAGTTTTCTTGCAGCGGGAAGCCGGCAACGAGGAGGCCGAACATGCCGCCATCGAAGTCGAACACAGGCTGCGAGATCGCGATGTCGCTCTCCCTGGTTCGCGCCGCTTCGCCTGGTTTGGAAGGCGCGTTCACGACCGAGTGCACATGATCGGACTCGAACTTCCAGACGCGGTGAAAACCTCCGG
>DASWGL010000217.1:0-3163 GCA_036393735.1 Gemmatimonadaceae bacterium
GCACCGTTGAGGAGCGACTGCATCGCGGCAGCGAGCGCCTGATCGGCAGTGGTCGCCGGATCGTAGACGAACGCGCGGTCGTTCGCGTATCCGTCTCCATTGATGTCGCCCGAGACGATGGGCGTGTACGGTGTCCCCGAGCGGAAGTTGCCGAACCAGTTCGCGCGCACCGCGTCGAAGAAGTTATACCCGAGGTTGTATTGGATTTGGTGACGAGAATCGAATGGAGAGCGCGCCCACTCGATGTCGAGTGGATTGCCGGCCGTATTGTTGAAACCGCGGATCCGCTCGCGCAGGTTGGAATAGACGTACGACAATCCCCAGCTGTAGTTGCTGTTGAACGTCGACGGCGACACGCTGAATCTCAGTTGACGGCTATCTGATCTCAGATCCGAACGCAGCTCCGTCACGCGCGAGAAGAGCTGGCTCACCCTCGCATCACGCGATGCGATCGTCCCCGTTGTCGGAACGATGCTCGTCGTCTGGACGAACACCGGACGGTGTGCTTCATCCGGAAGAGTGAATTGCACCACCGGCCTGAAGTTCAAATCGACAATTCCCGATTGATTCATGTTCCGAGAGTACGTCGCTTCGATGTTCCCGGAGAACAGATTGTTGAGGAGCGGACCGCTCCAGTTGAGATTCGATCTCAGGCTCCGGGGCGACGCATAGTCCTTGGCGAAGAAGGTGACGTTCGGGACAGTGCTCGCAAATACACTTCCATCGCTGCACTGCGCCGGAATCGTCGACGGATCGTTTGCGTAGGCTCCCCAGTCGGGAGTCGGCGTCGCCGGACCCGCGCAAAGGACCTGCTGCAACGCGCTCGCCAATCCCGTGTTGTCGATCGCTCCACTGATCAGTGTCGTGTTCGGCGTGTTCTGAAAGAGGCCGATTCCACCGCGCACAACCGCGCGCGGGCCTCTCACAGCTCCCGCAAAGCCCGCGACCTGGGGTGCCGTTCCATAGCTCCACGAGAATCCAAGGCGCGGGCTGGCATAGACGTGGTTTGGCGCCCGGTCGTTGCGCTCTCCGAACACCGTTTCGAGATCAGGATTGAACGTCGGCGTCGCCGAGAATTTGTTCCCGTCGAGACGCACGCCGTACTGGAGCTGAAGGTTGTCGCTCCTTTTGTATGAGTCACCCAACGAGAGTCCACCGATGAACTGGCTTCCGCTCCTGATCCTCGGCGAGAGTTGCCGGCTGAACGACGACGGCCGCTGCGCTTCCAGATCCGCTAACGAGTTGAAGGTGAAGGAGCCGAGCGTGTTCGACTGTTGATTCAAAGTGAATGCATCCCGGCGCATCTCGGTCGTGAACTTGATTCGATGCTTATTACTGCTGCTGAACCATGAGAGCTGATTGGTGAGCTCGGTGCCGGTGTTCGTCTGGCTCGTGTTCATGTTCGAGCTTCCGCCGAACGACACCGGCTTGATGCCCGTCGATCCATCCGGAAAGGTCGATGTTATCAGCACCGTTCCGCTCGGCATGTCGAGATACGGCGTTCCATAATTGCGTGAGCGATTCAAACCGAGCGAGGTCTCGCTCAGGATTCCGATGCCGAAATAATTGGTGTGGCGTGTCTGGAGTCCGCCGTTCCAGTTCGTCCTGTCGCCGCTGTGCGCCGGAAGCTCGGTGGTGAGCGACGATGCCGGGGTCTGCTGGTTCCAGCTCCCGTTGTAGGAGAAGTTGAGCGCCTGCCCACTCGCCGAAGACTGGGGGGCGAAGTCGAAGCCGCCGAAGATCGATCCCTGCTCGCCGAGCCTGCTCGACGGCAACTTGTTGGTCACGGTGGGAATACCAAGCTGTTGGAGAATTGCCAGCAGGCGAACAACCGAGTCGGGCGCGATACCCGACGTCTGGAGCCCGATCGCATTCGTATTGAGAAGCGATCGCAAGTCGTTGGATCGTCTCCCGATCTGGTACGCAAAGTTGTAGAACGAGGCGTCCTGCCTGATCGGACCCACGAGCAGTCCGCCAACGGAGACGTTTTTGTACTGCTGGCCGAGCGATCTCGCGGCGCGATCGGTCCACTGCAGCTGCGGCGCGTCGAGATTGAGGCTCATCGTGCGCGTGATGAAATTGGAGCCGGGCCGTCCGCGAATCTGGAATTGCGCGCCGCTGAAGCCGCCGCGCGAAACGTCGTAGGGCGTGGTCACGAGCGACGTCGAGACGTTGGCGTCACGCGGAAGATTCGATCCCCCGAAATTCAATCCGTTGAGCGTGGTGTTGTTCTGATCGGGAGAAAGGCCGAGCACGGAGAAGCCGGACGGATCGCCATCCTGTCCCGGGACCAGCGTGACTCCGGGAAGCGATGCGGCCATCGAAGCGATGTCGCCCTGTTGATCGGCGGGCACCGCGCTATTGTCGACGGGCCTCTCGCTGCCGCTGATATCGGGAGTGGCGTCGTTGCGTTCCGGCCGATCGCGCTGCCCGACCACTCTGACAGTGTCGAGTTGTCCCGCGGCGCGGAGCAACCTTGCATCGGCAACGAGGATTTCCTGGTCAGCGGTGCGCTTGACCTCGAATCTGCGGGCGGCGTAGCCAATTGCGGCGATCTCGACGAAGTAATCCCCTTCTCCCCCCGGGAAGGTGATCGTGTAGCGGCCGTTCTTGTCGGTGCGGGCGCTGCGATTGACGTTGCCCGAGAGCGAGGTTGCGGTGATTTTCGCATCCTCGAGCGGTTTTCCCTCGGGGCCGAGCACCTGGCCTCGGATGACGTCCAGTTGCTGCGCCTCGACTGGGACGGTTACTGCAGCTGCTACGATCGCGGCGATTAATAGCCCAGGGAGCATCCGGAGCATCTTAGCTGACAGCATGACTGATTGGACGCCGGGTCGTCCCAGAGGGTTGCCCTACCGACATCTCGGCGTTTGGTGAGACTGTACGCCGAGGCTACGGATCGACGGAGTCGCCGGGTCTCGGTGGTGTCCGCTTGCCCCGCACCGGAACGACAGCCGCCTTGCTTAGCAGCGAGCAAAGCTCCTTGTCGGCCATCTTGTCCCAATCGTCCGGGAAGTGCGCGAGGCGACGGCGCTCGCTCGGCGATTCGAAGCAGAGCCAGCCCTCGCCGTAATCGCCGAGGTAGTCCTCAGCCGCCGTCCTCGGATGGATCGACGAGCGCAGAACGGGCCACACTCTCCACTTCACACTATTCTCGTCGACA
>DASWGL010000218.1:0-2796 GCA_036393735.1 Gemmatimonadaceae bacterium
GCAGCGAAAGCGCACCAACGTTAGCCAGATGAATCCCAACGCCACCAGTGCAAGCGAGGACGGTTCTGGAACACCAGTGGCGGCGATAGAGTTGATGCTCACGTTATCGACGCCCAAATTGAAAAAGTTCTGATTATCCACTTCGGCGAAACGTATCTGAAACGCACCACCCGCCCCAACAAGTGGCGTGATGTTGAAACTATAGTTTGTGTACGCGTGAGGGTTTGGTCCGGCATCCGTCCCGAGGTAGAAGTTTTGGAGAAGGCCCGTAGTAGTTGTGAATGTCGAGGCTCCCGAGCTCAGAATATCGACCCGGGCGTGCTGATTGGCTCCATCGGTAAAGTCGAGTCCAATTGGATTCACAAAGTTGCCGCCGTAGCTATTGGCGAAGAGACTGAACGAGAGCACTACCGACGATGCAGGCCCCGGAACGGTAAATGTCTGGAGCAAGGCGTGTGTCCCTGGTCCGTCGCCGTCTGAGACTGCGTAAAACGAACCACTCGCCGGACCGACCGTGCTGCTCCCAGACTGCGGAGTGATGGTGCCGGAGAGCGCGAAGAAATTGGAGCCGGGAAAGCTCCCGGACTGACTTGCTACCGTCCACCCTGAAAGAGTCCCGGTTTCGAATCCTCCATTCACAATCAACTGACCGGCGTAAGCCAGGGAGGCGTAACCATAAGCCAGCAAGCTGTAACTTAGCGACGCGACCGCCACTATTCGCATGAATGTGGACATTGGCTTGATCCTCCGGCCGGGTTCTCTCATGGATGGAGTTCCTCATTTTCTTCATGCATCGTGTCAGCCGTGAGCGCCACCAGGAGGGGCCACACGCCACGCGGAGCCGCACCAATGCAAACTTTGCGCCAGCGTAGGGAAACGAGAAGAATCCGCGGTCTATCGAGCACGCCCGTCTCCGCTCGTGCTCGATTGTCAAATCCTCCGACCATGCGAGCCTGCTGATAGCGGTGATTGCGGGCCCGTGATCTGAACCAAGAATGTAGGAGCACGCTGCTACCGGGTCAGGGGATTGAAAGTTGCGTTTCAGCCCCGCGTGACTGGTTCCGACATCTTCCCATGCGCCCGGAAAGCGCTCGCCGTCAACGTGGAGGGATTGCCCGGGCTCTCTCGAGACAAGGACTCGATGAGCGGACAGTCGGGACTCCTGCCGCTCGCACACTTGGCGACGGTTTCCCGGAGGACGCGCTCCATGGCTCGGAGGTCCGCGATTTTGGCCTGGACATCTTTGAGGTGCAGGCCGGCCACGACCCAGACCTCGGCACACGGCCGTTTGCGCTCATCACCGAGCTTGAGAAGAGTCCGGACTTCCTCGATGGAAAAGCCGAGCGCCCGGGCGCGGCGGATGAAGGTGAGACGCCTGAGGTGCGTGCTGACGTATCGCCGATAGCCGGCGGGACTCCTTGCGGGGGTGGGTAGGAGGCCGGCCTTCTCGTAGTAGCGGATGGTCTCGATGTTGCAGCCCGTCTGTTTGGACAGGATTCCGATGGATAGCCCATCTGCGCTGGCGTTCATACCGGTTCCACCCCCCAAAGAAAGTGCTTGAGTCTGTAGCAACTACAGACTCTACCATTGTGCCAGGAGTTGCAGACGATCCGGAAGGGCTTGGAGGAAGATAACCGTGACATTGCAAATCAGAACTGCGGCCGAGCTGGTGGTCCCGGATCTGGAAGCGCGGTGGACCACACGGCGGGCGGCGCGGGAAACTGAAATCTTACGAGCCATTCTGCGAACGTTCGTCGAGCGGCCCGACCCGATCGTGGTTGAGGAGATCATTCGAGCTTTTCCCGATCGAGCCCCGGATGAGACTCGAGCGGCCCTGACGAGGCTGGACGAGGACGACCTGATCCAAATCCGCGAGGGTCGCGTGGACTTAGCGTATCCCTTTTCGACCAACCCCACGTTCTTCGTCGTCCATCTATCCGGACGCGGAGACCGCTACGTCTGCTGCGCCATCGACGCGTTGGGAGTGGCGCCGATGCTGGGGGAGTCGGTGCGCATCCGATCCCGCTGCCACCATTGCGGGGAGTCGCTTGAGTTCTCGGTCGATCCCTCCGGGCCGGGGCCGAGCGCCGAAGGGATCATGATGTGGGCGGGAAAACTGTGCGCCGACGAGCGCCGAGCCTTGACCTCAACCTGAACGACCCTCAACTTCTTCCGGTCGGAAGAACACGTGAGAGCGTGGTGGGAAGCCAATCCCACCATGGAAGGCGCGGGCACTCCGGTGTCCGAGGCCTTCAAGCTCGGCGAGCGGGTCTTCGGAGGGCTCCTGAGGGACCGGAATCCATGACCAACTGGCAGATCACGGTCTATTGGTCGTCCACCTGACAGTCCTGTCACGCGGCGAAAGAGTTTCTTTCGTCCCATGGAGTTCCCTTTGTGGCAAAGAACGTCGCGGATGACGCGACGGCTCGGGAGGAACTGGTCACCAAGACCGGCCGCATGGCCGTCCCCGTCATCACGGTCGACAACGAGGTGATCGTCGGCTTCGACCGGGGACGGCTCAAGCGCCGCTTGGGGCTCTAGCTGGCGATGACAGTCCGATGCCCCGACTGCGGGGAAGAGATTGAGCTGCCCCCCGGAGTCACGTCCGGGGCTCTGCTCGATTGTCCGAACTGCGCGGGCCACGCCCTGCGCATCAGGGAGGAAGGAGGGCAGTGGTTGGCAACTCTCGCGTATCGGGCGAGCTGTCCGGACTGCGACGCGATGCTGACGCTCCCGGAAGACGTCAAGGCGGGGGACCTGATCGAGTGCTGCGGGCAGAAGTATCGGCTCACCTTT
>DASWGL010000219.1:0-4926 GCA_036393735.1 Gemmatimonadaceae bacterium
GTCCGAAACCGCGATACGGTCGATACGCGTTGATCGGAGTGGGAGCGAGACCAGTGACAGCATCCGGCGTCACGAAGTTGAGCTCCCGAACGCGGAGCAGATGACGAGCCTTGTTACCCACGTAGCTGACATCCGCGCCGATGTTCCACGGCAACTCGCGCTGAACGCCGAGGCTATACGCGTAAACCCTCGGCATCGGGAAATTGGTGGCCAGCGCGTCAAAGCCTCCCGGAGGGGCGGTGCTGGCGGTACCTCCTCCCGGATTGTCGACCGTGCCTGTGGCGATATCGACTGTTCGGACAAACGGCGGGGACGCAGCCTGATTGCGAGTGCTGTTGGTCACCGGCCGGTCGTAGAAAACGCCGAAGCCGCCGCGAACCATCGTGCGGCCGCTGTTCCACGGATCCCAATTGAAGCCGAGCCGTGGTCCGATGTTGTTCCAACTCGTTTTGTAGAGGCTTCGTGGAGTTCCGTTCACGCCGGCCTTGACGATTCCGTCGGCGGGCATCCCGTTCTCCATGACACCAGTTCCAGGAACGATGTTGCCGCGCGCGTCGATTTGCGGGGCCTGCGATGGATCGTATCGCTTCGGATCGAAGGTCGCGATGCGATCGTTGTTCTCGGTGATGCCGGGCATGATTTGATAGCGAATGCCGACGTTCAGATTCAGATTGGGCCGCATCTGCCAACGGTCCTGAGCGTAGAGCTCGACCTGGTTGTAGCGCATGTCGGCGAACGGTGCAGTGTCGGATTCGGTGTAGCGGTCGTAGAGACCGAGGAGCGCGTCAGCCAGGGCGATGCCGGTCCCCTTGGATCTCGTATCGGAGAACGTGAACGCTCCGGCGTCGGGAGTTCGCAGCTCCTCTCCTTTTCGAAACTGGCCGAGATAAGTGCCGAACTTGACCTCGTGATTGCCGCGAAGCAGCGTCGCATTGTTCTTGATGGTGTAGTAGTTGCCGATGATGCGCGTGGGATAGTCGACTCCGAGAAGGCCTGTGCCGAGAGAGTATCCGGTCATGCTGCGAATGTTCGGTGCGCGGTCGCCACGATTGCTCGGAAACACTTCCGGAATGTTGAGACCTGTGCGCAGATAAACGTCGCCAGTCTGGTTGAGAATCTGGTCGTTCTTGACGGCGCTCACGGTCATGTCGTGAACGATCTCGGCTCCGAACGTCTGAGTGAGGTTAGTCACGAGGCTCTCGCTGAAACGTCCGTGATTTGCGGGTACCTGTGCGAACGTCGAGGTTCCGCCGAAATCGCCGTAAGGCTCGAGCTGGTTGACCGTGTCGCGCAGATAACGTGCCGACAGCGAAGACGCGCTCGTCAGCGCGGTGTCGAAGCGGAGGATGTCCTCGCGGATATTGCGAGTTTGCGTTGGCGTCAGAGTCGAGAACGCGCGCTGACCCGCTTCGGGCAGCGGAAATTTCGCGACTAACGCCACGCCGTTGCGCGACATTCTCTCCACCGGGATGATCCCGCCGGGGAAAGGCTTGCCGGTCGTGGGATCGATCGGCTGCCGCGGCGACTGCGAGAAGTCGCCGTTCCGCTCCGCCACGCTGGGCACGGCGGCGATCTTCGTCAAACCGACCTGACTGTCGAGCTTCTTGTACTCCTGTCCCGCAAAGAAGAAGAACCGGGCGTTGCTGGCTTCGGACATGTGAAGCACGAGCGGTCCGCCGAGGGTCCAGCCGAAGTCTTTGAGGTTGAGGTGGTCTTTCTTGTGGGTGAGGAGATTCGGCGCGTCGAAGCGGTCATCGCGCAGAAAGTTGTACGCCGCTCCGTGAAGGTCTTTGGTTCCGCGTTTGGTGACGACGTTGATCTGCGCTCCACCCGCTTTTCCGAACTCTGCGTCGTACGGATTCGAAATGATCTTGAACTCTTCGATTGCGTCGATGCTGACGTTGTGCACCTGCGTCGCATTGGATCCGGCGTCGAGATTCTCAGCACCATCGAGCGTGAGGCTGGCAAAATCCTTTCGGAGTCCGTTGATCTGCTGCCCGTCGGCGCGGAAGCTTGTACCGGCTTCATAACTGCCTTCATTGCGAGAAACGCCGGGCACGAGCGTCACCAGCGACATGTAGGAGCGGCCGTCGATCGCCAACTCCTTCGTCTGTTCGCCGCTGATGAGGTGCGCGACGTCAGGGCTCGTCGAGATCAACGGCTCCTTCGCTCGAACCTCCATCGCTTCGGTGAACGCGCCAAGCTGGAGCGCGATGTCGACACGGATCCGGGCATTCAGTTCGACTTTCAGACCTTTGCGAATAAAGGGTTGAAACCCGGAGAGCTCGGCGCTGAGATCGGCCTGGCCGTTCGGAAGACCGGCCAGGACATAGAAGCCGCCCGCGTTCGTCTGCGTACTGCGTTCGACTCCGATGTCGGGAAAAACCAGCCGGACATCGACTCCTGGAAGTCCGCCTCCGGCGCTGTCGCGGACATAGCCGGAGATTTCCCCGACGGTGTTTTGCGCGAAGGCGGAAGCGACGACGATCAGCGGCAGAAGGAGTGCCCAAACCCACGCGCGAAATGGTTGATACGGCATGGTTCCCCCTAATTTGACCTTTAAGATGACAATATGGTCACCAAATTGCCGAAGTCAAGGCTTTTTTTATCTTGACGCCACAGGCGGAGCCACCTAAATTTGAACGTGTCTCGATCGAATATGATGGAGACACGATATTTTGTTTTGTAACGGACATAATCCTTGAGAAGAATCGATCCCAACAATTTTCGCGTCGCCACACGCGCCACTCCGCGGCAGATCAACCGGCAGATCGCATTGAATCTCGTGCGCGCCAGGCAGCCGATCTCTCGCGCCGATCTTGCCCGCTCGATGAACATGCGCCGTGGCGCGGTCAGCCTCCTGGTCAATGAGCTGATCGAAGAAGGCATCATCTTCGAGGGCGCGACCGGCGAGACCTCCCGCGGCCGCAAGCCGAAGTTCCTCTTCGTCGACACGCGTTCGCGCTGCGCGGTGGCCGTGGACATCCGCCCGACGCGCACCTATTTCATGGTCACCGATCTCGCCGGACGCTCGCTCGTCGGGATCAACAGCTTCCCCACCGAACGCGACCCGAAGCGCTTCGTGACGGAATTGGCGAACCGAATCCGCCGCGTCTTTTTGGATCACGACGAGCTCGGCGACTGTGCGGGCGTCGGCGTCGTCGTGCCCGGCATGGTCGATCGCACGGGAAGCCGCGTGCTTTTCGCACCGCGTCTGGGATGGCATGATCTGTCGCTCCTCGAGCCACTCGAAACAGCAATCGGACTTCCGGTCTCGATCGAAAACTCCGGACGCGCTTGCGCTCTTGCGCAACAGTGGGCCACGCGCGGCGGCGGCGATACGCCCGACGACTTCGTCTTTGTGAGCGTTTCCGACGGCCTTGGAGTCGGCGTCATCGTGAAGGGCGAGCTTCTGCGAGGCCAACACAATGTGGCGGGAGAATTCGGCCACATGGCTCTCAGTATCGAAGGACCGCGATGCGCATGCGGGGCGAACGGATGCTGGGAGGCTTATGTCTCGAATCTCGCGACGCTTTCGCGATACTTCGGTCGCAATCTCGAGGAAGGACAACCGCTTCCTGCGGAATCCGCGACGCTCACGATTGAGGATCTCATCGCCCTCGCTCACTCCGGCGACGCCAAAGCTCGCGCCGCGCTCCAAGCCACGGCCCGTTACCTCGGCCTCGGTCTCGCCTCCGTCGTGAACGCAGTCGATCCGGCACGGATCTACATCGGCGGTGAGATCGCGGCAGCCTGGGATTTGATCGAGCTGGCGGTGCGCGGCGCTCTCAAAGAACGCACACTTCGTCCGGTCGGCCGGAACGTCGACATCATCGTCGTACCCGCGAGCGACTACCCCCGGCTCAAAGGGGCGGTTGCGCTCGTGGCCGCGCCCTCTTTCGCTGCACCGGTCGTCGCCTAGAGGAAGAGGATGCATCGGCCATGACAACGCTCGCAGGGAAGGTCGGACTGGTGACGGGAGCGGGCAGCGGCATCGGGCGCGCCACGGCGTTGCGTCTCGGCGAACTGGGGATGGACGTCGCTATTCATTACTTTCGCAACGAGGAGGGAGCGAACGGCACCGTCGCGAAGTTGAAGGAGATGGGCAGGAAAGCGTTCGCGCTTCGAGGCGATCTCTCGCAATTGGACGAAGCACGCGATGTCGTCCGAACGGTCGAGGAGCGATTCGGAAAGATCGATGTCCTCATCAACAACGCCGGCGACCTCGTCGAGAGGTGCACGCTTGTGGAGATGACCGAGGAGTTGTGGCGAAAGGTCATCGATCTCAATCTGACGAGCGCGTTCTTCTGCACGCAGGCGGTGGCGCCTGGAATGATCGCGCGTCGCAGCGGGGCGATCGTCAATGTCTCGTCGCTGGCAGCTCACAATGGCGGAGGCCCAGGCGCTTTCGCGTATGCCGCCGCAAAGGGTGGCTTGATCTCGTTCACGAAAGCCATCGCGAAGGAGCTCGCTCCAGGCGGCATTCGCGTCAACGCGGTGGCGCCGGCGCTCATCGACGCCACGCATTTTCACGAGCGCTACACGCCGCGGCCGACGTTCGAGAACATCATCAAGACAATCCCCCTCGGTCGCGCCGGCACGCCCGAAGACGTGGCCGGAGTGATCGCGTTCCTGGCGAGTGAAGACAGTGGGTATCTCGTCGGCGAAACGATCGACATCACTGGCGGGATGCACGTGAGATGACGCGCTGGATCGTCATCGGTCTCGTTTTCCTCGTCATTTCAGGATGCATCGCCCCGGTGCAGCGCATGTCGGAGGTGTCAGCATGATTGTGGCCGCTCTTCTTTTCGCGGCATCGCTTCAAACGCAACCGCCGCCGTTCGCAGAACTGCTTGCACAACCCGTACGGGTGAAGACGCAGCTCGATGGAGTGCATCCGCGCGTGTTTGTCACGTCCGAGGAAAT
>DASWGL010000220.1:0-2858 GCA_036393735.1 Gemmatimonadaceae bacterium
GCCCACCGTTTGAGCACGGTGCTGCGAGCTGACAGGCTGGTGGTGATTGATCGCGGTGTGATCGTCGAGGAGGGTCGGCACCAGGACCTGCTCGCATCCGAGGGAGTGTACTCGCGACTGTACCGGGGGCAGTTCAGGCCGGGGGACATGCTCGTAGGATAAAAAAACCAACTGCGAGAAGAGCTAGGTGGGCGGTGCGAGGTACTAGGTACGGGGTTGGAGGTAGAAGCGCCATGTGGTGCGCGTTATACCCCATGCCTCCCACCTAGTACCTCGCCCCTCCAACCTTACTCTTCTCGAAGTTGGTTTGCTCTAGCGTGAAGGCGGCGGCACGGTATCAATTGAGCTCGGCGTGCTCGACGCGGTGGGGAGGATCGGAACCGCGGGCGTGCTTGAGGCGGCAGGACGCACGCTCTCGGCCGACGGAGCCAAAGGCACAGCGGGCGCGGCCCGCAGAATCCGAAACTCCACGTTCACCTGCTGCCCTGCCCCGACCGTCACGCTGTCATCCGCGAAGCCGAGACTCGGATGCCAGGCGCGAATGCGATATCTGCCGGGTGGAACGCCATCGATCCTGTACGTCCCGCTCGCGGCGGTCTGAGCGTAATACGGATGGTCGAGGACGGCCATCCAGGCGTGGGTCCACGGGTGCTGCTCCGACACAACTTCAATCTCGGCCGCCTCCTTGAAGCGATCCACCGGAACTACCTCTCCATCGTCGTTGAACGGCGCCACAGCGACGATCTGGCCAGTGCCAACGTTGATGAAACGGTTGGTTTGCAGGACCCTGTCATCGTTGGCGACGTTGAGCGTGCTGTTGGTCGGGATCACCTGCACAAAGGGATCGAGCGTGCACCTGTCGTTCGTGAGGTCGAAGCGGCGCTGGAGCTGAAATGGCTTGCCGCTGCGGATGTCAGTCAGCCAGACGATTGCTCCCCCAACACGAGTCCCGGCAAGCGTTACGTTCTTCTGCACGATCGAGGTGCCACACACCTTCTCATCGACCGACGGGCTAACTACCTCGGCAACAGGCGCGGTTCCTTCGAACTCGACAGTCCCGGCAATCGTACCGCCGGCCGCGACGGGAGCGATTTTGTACGGCTGCGCGGCCGGAGTGATGACCGCCGGCCTCGGAGCGACGCCGTCGTCAGGAGAGCGGGGTCCCTTTCGAGTACGCGCCGAAGCGGTCTCGTCGCGTGAGCACGCCAGCGCGACGAGCGAAATTATTGAAAGGCCGAAAAACCGGCGGAGCATTTGATGTGGAGCAGAAGTGGAAGGTCGCTTGATGAAAGGGCAAGCGATGTGCCGTCGAAAGCGTAGTAGGTTCCATTACTCATGACTCCGTCACTTACTTCGCCTCGTACACGCGCTTTCCTCCGATCCAGGTGGAAATTACTCGGGTGCCGAGGATTTCGGTGTCGGGCACGTGCATGATGTCCCGGTCGAGGACGACGAAATCGGCGTATTTGCCAGGAGTGAGTGAACCAAGGATCGATTCCTGGAAGCTGGCGTAGGCCGGCCAGATCGTCATCGACTGAAGAGCTTCTTCGCGTGTCATCTTCTGTTCAGGATACCAGCCTCCCACTGGCCAGTTCGTAGGATCCTGCCGGCTCACCGCCGCGTGAAAGGTGAGAAGGGGGTTCACTTCCTCGACGGGAAAGTCGGTCCCGTTCGGGATCACCACGCCGGTATTGAGCAGCGATCTCCACGCGTACGCTCCGCGAATTCGTTGCGGCCCCACGCGAGCTTCGGCCCACCGCATGTCGCTCGTCTGGTGCGTCGCCTGCATCGAGGGAATCACGCCAAGCTTCGCGAAGCGCGGGATGTCCTCGGGACTCACCACCTGCGCGTGCTCGATCCGAAAGCGATGATCCGCTTTCGGAATTTTTTTCAGCGCCGAGTCGAAGGCGTCGAGCACGATGCGATTGCCGCGATCTCCGATGGCGTGCACGTTCACCTGGAACCCGAGGCGCAACGCGGTCTCGGCCCAAGCCCGGATGTGCTCAGGCCTGGAAACGAGCAGTCCGGAGTTGCCTGGCTCGTCGCTGTACGGCGCGAGCAGTGCGGCGCCCCGTGAGCCGAGGGCGCCGTCGGCGTAGAGCTTTATTGCGCGAATCCAGAGATGTCCGTCGTAGAGCGCGCTCTGCGGACCGCGCTGGATGTACGGGTTCCGGAGCGTCGCCGGCGATCCGGGCTCGCCCGGATCGCTCAGCATAACGTAGTTGCGCAGGTTGTAGTTCCCTGCTTTCGCCAGCTCCTCGTAGATGCCGATCGTCTCCGAGCCTTCTCCGGGATCGTGGATTCCCGTCAGTCCCCAACGATTGGCCTCGGCGATTGCGGCGAGGATCGCCTTTCGCGTGTCGGCGCGAGTGGCGGCAGGGATGGCGCGGTCGATGAGGCTCATCGCGTTGTCGACGAAGACGCCAGATGGCGCGCCTGTTGGAAGCCTTACGATCCGCCCGCCCGACGGATCGGCGGTGGCCGCGGTGATGTGCGCCAGCTCCATCGCCCTCGCATTCGCGAGGAGAGCGTGTCCATCGATGCGGGTGAGCACGACGGGATTGTTCGGGAATGCACGAGAGAGCGCCTCGTGGGTCGGAAATTCTTTGGCGGGCCAGCGGTTCTGGTCCCACCCCCTGCCCTGGATCCATTCGCCCGGCCGTACGTTTTTTGCCCACGCTTTGACGCGAGCGATCACTTCATCGCACGACGTCGATCCCGCGAGGTTTACGCGCTGCAGCGTGTTCCCGAGGCCGAGCAGGTGGGCGTGGGCGTCAATTATTCCCGGAACGACCGTGGCGCCGCGAAGATCGATGACCTGCGTGGATGGACCGGCGAGCGCCTTCGCCTCGCGATCG
>DASWGL010000221.1:0-2193 GCA_036393735.1 Gemmatimonadaceae bacterium
CAACGAGCCCGTGGCGCCGGTGAGGAGATATGACGCGTTCGTCGCGATCGTGACGCCGAAGGTCGCCATGATCAGCACCGCGTAAGCCCACAGGTTCCAGGCGACCATGAATCCCGCGAACTTCCCGAGACCGATCGTCGCCCACTGATAGACGCCACCCTCGATAGGCATCAGGCGGCTCAGATAAATCACCACCGCCGCTTGCGGCAAATAATACAAGGAGATGGCGAGCAGCCAGAAAACCGTATGTGCAGACCCGAGCTTGGCGGCCGTTCCGACCCACCCCGACCCTACGACATAGAGGATCTGCATCAGCACTAAGTCGATGAGCCCGAGCTCCTTACGAAGCCCGGCACTCCTCGCCTCGACTTCCGCGATGCGCTCTACCGCGACCTGGTTGGCCAAGCCACTAAAACTTCCCTCTTGACAAACGAGCGCCACTGTTGAATTTTCAGCACGTAAGGTTGATTTTTCAACACACCACCTGGGTCAGACTCTTCGGACCCTCAGGCGATTTCCCATGGCTTCTACGCTGATGCCCAACAAATCCGACGCTACATCCGCTTCCGCCACCGCCCCTACCGGACTCTCCCGCCGGGAGAGCCAGGTGATGGACATTCTCCATCGGAGAACCGGAGCAACCGTGGCCGAGATAATGGCCGACCTCCCCGATCCGCCGACTTACTCCGCGGTGAGATCGGTGCTCCGCATCCTCGGCGAGAAGGAGCTGATCAAGCACCGTGAAGATGGGCCGCGCTACGTATACTATCCGGCCAATCCGACCGAGACGGCGCGCGAAGATGTCCTCGCGCACGTCGTCCGCACCTACTTCGGCGACTCCACCGAACAGGCTGTCACCGCACTCCTCCGGATGTCCGACGTCGATCTCAGCGACGCCGAGGTCAAGCGGCTGCGCAACACCATCCGCCGCGCGCGGCAGAGCGGGAGATGATGCCAATGATTTCGACAATCTTCTCGGGACTGGGCGGCCTTACCGGCTCCAGCATCTCAATGGTGATATTGTTGGCGAAGGCAACGCTCATTCTGTTGGTCGCGCTCGGAATCACGCTCGGCATGCAGCGGGCCTCGGCAGGCGCGCGTCATCTTGTATGGCTCGTCACGCTCGCCGCATTGTTGCTCGTGCCGGCGCTCACTGCGTGGGCTCCAATCCCAATCAGGGTTCTTCCGGCTAAGGTCAAGCCCGAGTCCGCTGTTGCACCGTCTCCCAGTCCGCTGATTCTGACGAACCGCGCCGGAAAAATCGATAAGGTGGGAGTACTAACCGCGCCCGTCGCAACGGGCAATGAAGCTGTGCCATCGAGCTCGTTCGGAAATGCGCTGGCCAGGTCTGCGGTGCTGAGCGGACTCTCGATCGTATTCCTCATCTGGGCCGCGGTTCTTGTCGTGATCGCCGTGTCCCTCGGCTTCGCAACGCTCGCCGTTCGACGGATCGTCAATCGTGCCCGGCCGCTCGACAGCCAGGACTGGCTCGCTCCCCTCTGGGAAGTGTCGGACAGGCTGGCCCTCGACGAGCCGCCACGACTCCTTCGCAGTGAGGACGCGAAGATGCCGTTCGCGTGCGGCGTGTTCAATGCCACGATCGTCCTCCCTGCGGAGTGCGACTCGTGGTCACTCGATCGCAGGCGCGCAGTGCTGCTCCACGAACTGGCGCACGTCCGCCGTCACGATCTTGTTGGACACACGCTCGGACGTCTGGCCTGTGCTGTCTATTGGTTCCATCCGCTCGTCTGGACCGCAGCGAAACAGCTTCGCTCCGAGAGCGAGAGAGCGTGCGACGATCTCGCGCTCGCCTGCGGCGCTCGCGCGACGGATTACGCCGAACATCTGTTGGATATCGTGACAAGCGTCAGGCGTGATTCAACGCCATCCGTCGCGCTCGCGATGGCGCGCCGCAAGGAGTTCGAGGGACGCATGCTCGCGATCCTAGATCCTGAGCTTCGCCACTCGAGCCCGAGCCGCAGACAATCGGCGGCGTTGATTGGATCGCTGGCGCTCATCGCCATAGTAGTTGGTGCGGCGGCACCCTCGCCGCGCATCCCTGTTCACACTGCGCCTCCGGTAACCTCGGCGCAGGGAATCGAGCTACTGAATTCGCGGAAGCCGGACGTGAAGGGTTATCCGGATTCCCGCGAGATCATCGGCGGCTCGAAGACACATCAGAAGACCGAGACT
>DASWGL010000222.1:0-2073 GCA_036393735.1 Gemmatimonadaceae bacterium
GTTGGAGCCCGCGCCCCGAAGGGTACTCGCCACGACTTGTGAATCGGACGCCTCGACCTCCGAGAGCTGGCGTGCGATCAGAGTCCGCATCTGCGACAGATACGTGCGTCGGGAGCGATCCAGGTTATCGAGCTCTTCCTCCATGCGCCGCACATCGGATTTGGCCGCCTCGATGATCCGCTCGCCCTCCGCCTGTGCCTCGCGCAGAATGAGCTGCGCTTCGCGCTCGGCCTGCTCGCGAACCTCGCCGCGAAGCTGCTGGGCGGCGATGAGGGCATCGTTCAGGGCCTTGTCGCGCTCGCGGAACGCGCGGAGCTGCTCATGAAAGCTTCTGGCTTTCGAATCGAGGTCCTGATTGATGCGCGTGAGCCGCTCCATCTCTTCGGCTACCTGATCCCTGAACTGATCGACGCGCGCGGGATTGTAGCCGCGGAACGCACGGCCGAAGTCGTAGCGCCGCACGTCCAATGGTGTAAGGTGAAATGATTCGTCGATCATTTATCCCTCGCTCCGAAGAGGGTGGTCCCGAGCCGTACCAGCGTCGCGCCTTCTTCAACAGCGATCTCGTAATCGTTCGACATTCCCATCGACAGCTCCTCGGCCGGATGCCCGGCTGCGACCAGATCTTCTCGCGCCTCGCGCGCTTCGGCGAATGTGCGATGGAGCTGCGACTCCGTTGCGCTAAAACTAGCCATTGTCATCACTCCCCGAACCCGGATCCCCGAGAGCGAAACGAGTCGCTCGGCTTCCGGCAGCATCTCGGAGAGTGTGTATCCGCCCTTTGAGGCCTCTCCTGTAAGATTCAACTCGAGCAACACGTCCACTGCCCGGCCTCGCGCAATCCCGAATTCGCACACCGCATCGGCGAGCCGCGGGCTGTCGAGCGAATGCAGCAACACGAACTGCTCGAGCGCCTTCACTTTGTTCCGCTGGAGATGTCCGATGAGATGCCACCGCACCGGCACATCGACCGCGGCCATCTTCTTCAGTGCTTCCTGAACCTTGTTCTCGCCGACGTCGTGCAGGCCGGACTCATACGCCGCCTGTGCGGCCTCCGGCCCGTGCGTCTTGGTGACCGCCACGATCGTGACCTGTTGTCCGTGCCCGCCCCGCGCTCGCGCTGCCTCGATTCTGGCCCGCACATCGGAGACTCGCTCAGTCAGGCCGGGAAAAGCCATAACTGTCAAATTTAGCCGCGAAGCGCTCTCCGTTCAATTCATTCGAGCAGATGGCACTGCCGCGGGCCAGTGCTACTCAGAGCGCCAGGATCTCGGGAGAGGACTTCGCCTACGGTTCGCCAAACCCGAGTGTGCGTCCGATCCGGTCGAGAAGTTTCTCGTCGGGACCTTTCACGTGGACGGTGATAGCGGCCGCATAGGCCGTCCCGGTAACACGCACGACTTTGTCGCGACTCGCCGCGGCCGGATTCGCGCGCCCCTCATACTTCAGGACGAAGGTGCCGAGCAACGAATCGCCGTCACACTCAACCATAATCTCCGGTGAGATCGTGATCTCGATGTTGCCCATGACGGCCACGGCCTCGATTACCGAAAGACCGTATCCGATCTCCGCCGCGCGCAAATCGATCTCGATGTTTCCCATCACTGCGAGCGCCCGAAACCGCCTTGGCAATTGCCAGCGTCCTTCCCGTTCGGCACTGCTGAGAAACGACACGACGCCCGACGTCGACCTGGAATCCGGGATCAGCTGCTGACCCTGCTCTCCGTAACTCGGTGGCGACTCCGGCTGCTGATCCTGCTGGCGGGCGTAACCGCGGGGGCGCGGCTCCGTCGGATTGGTCAGGCGATGATCTTCAGCTTTGAAATCTGCCATCGGATTCAAGCGAGAGTGGGGTGCTAAGCACTACGGCAGCGAGCGCCAAATAGTTTGGCCCTAGCTTCCTAAAATGCGTCCGAAGAACCGGACGATGTTCTGCATGTTGCGACTTATGTCGTTGAACATGACGGTGACAAAGAGCAGGCCGATGATGAGGAGCCCACCCTTCAGGATACGCTCGCGGGTCTGCGTGCTGAACGCGCTTCCCTTGATCGTCTCGGCAATGTTGAGAAGGAT
>DASWGL010000223.1:0-1571 GCA_036393735.1 Gemmatimonadaceae bacterium
GCCGAGATCGGTGAAAAGATTTAACTCCGCGCGCACGGCATCGCGGGCGGCGGCATGGGCCTCGCGTAGTTCCATTTGGGTATTCGTTCGATACGCTGCCCCACTCCGCCCTTCCAGCAAGCGGGCTGGCGTCTGTGCGCGTACCTTCTTCACAATCTCGGGCAGGTCGTAGGACTGCGCGAGTCTGTCTTCTCGTTTATCTTCTCCGCGAGCCATTCAGACGGTCCTCTCAAGGGACGACTCCAAACCCTGCATCAGTTGCCGCCGTGCGGACGCGTCGAGGGACGCCGGTTCGGTACCACTATAGATCCCCATGCTCTGCAGCCACGCAAGGAACTCCGGCGCAGGCTGCAGATTGAAGAGGCGTCGCGCGGCCAACGCGTCGTGATAGCTGGTGGATTGGTAATTCAGCATCACGTCGTCGGAACACGGAACGCCCATGAAGTAGTTGCAGCCTGCAGCTGTCAAAAGTAGCAGCAAGTTGTCGGCCGAGTTTTGGTCAGCGGCAGCGTGATTCGTGTAGCAGACATCGCAACCCATCGGTAAGCCGAGCAACTTACCCATGAAGTGATCCTCAAGCCCGGCGCGGATGATCTGCCTCTCGTCGTACAAATACTCAGGCCCGATGAAACCGACGACACTGTTGACGAGGAAAGGCTTAAAGGCTCGTGCCACTCCGTAAGCTCGTGCTTCGAGCGTCAGTTGATCAACTCCGTGATGCGCCTCGGCGGAAAGGGCGCTGCCCTGACCAGTTTCGAAGTACATCACGTGATCCCCAGCCCAACGGATATCCCGTTGGCGATGATGCTCAAGAACCTGTGCGCGGCCCTCGCGCAGCATAGCTAGAGTGATTCCAAAGCTGCGGTTGGCTGCTTCCGTACCCGCGACGGATTGAAAAAGAAGATCTACGGGTGCCCCGCGATCTAACGCGGCCAGTTGAGTAGTGATATGCGCCAGGCAACAGGTCTGCGTGGGGATTTCGTACGCGTCAACCAGGCGATTCAAAGCCAACAGAATCGAGTTGACGGTCTCCACCGAATCCGTGGCTGGATTCACACCGATGACTGCGTCTCCGCACCCGTAAAGCAGTCCTTCGAACGCAGCCAGAAGGATTCCGCCGATGTCGTCGGCCGGGTGATTGGGTTGCACGCGGATGCCCAACACCCCACGTTCCCCCATCGTATTGCGGCAGCGTGTGACGTTGCGGATCTTGGCGGCCGCGAGCACCAGATCCTTGTTGCTCATCAGCTTGGTTACCGCGGCTGCGACTTCAGGGATGATGGCCCCTTGAAGTGCTGTAGCCCAGTGTGTGTAGTTCCGTCGTCCAGGAGGAACTCGCGAAACTCCCCGACAGTCATACTCCCGATGGGGAGAAAAGCCTTCTGGTCAAATGTGTCCAGAATGAGGCGGGTGACATCGTCCTTGGAAGGATCGATCAGGGGGCGAGAGACTACTTCCCCGAGCGTCAACTCCGCAAGTTTACGTTTCGCTGCGACTCGCTCTCGTTCCGATCGCGCTGCGATGCCGGCCAACTGGTCGCCAGACTTTTCCTCGTTAGCCTTGGCAAACAG
>DASWGL010000224.1:0-1603 GCA_036393735.1 Gemmatimonadaceae bacterium
GAATTCGAAACTTCATATGTTCCGATCCCTTCAACCGACACCTAACAGGTTGTTGAAAAACTCCCCGAACGTCGCTCATGATGCATGGTCATAGAGGAGACGTTTTCCAAGGGAGAGCAAAGATGCGCGGAAGCGATGGGATGCAGGAATCGCTGTTCACGATGTCGAAGCTGGATGACTTTGTACCGTCGGATCACCCGCTGCGGTCGATCCAGGTACTGGTGGATGGAGCACTTGTGCGTCTGAACGGTTTGTTCAACGAGATCTACGCCGATACCGGGCGGGCGAGCATTGCTCCGGAGAAGTTGGTGCGGGCGCTTTTGCTGCAGGTGTTCTACTCGGTGAGAAGCGAACGCCAGTTGGTTGAGCAACTGCGCTACAACCTGCTGTTTCGGTGGTTCGTCGGACTGGCGATCGACGATGCGGTGTGGGATCACTCGGTGTTCTCGAAGAACCGCGACCGGCTGCTGGAGCACGCGGTGGTGGAGGCATTCTTCACCGAGGTCATGCGAGTCGCGGACGCCAAGGGGTTGCTCTCCACGGAACACTTCTCGGTCGACGGAACGCTGATCCAGGCGTGGGCGAGCCACAAGAGCTTCCGACCCAAGGATGGAAGCGACGACCAGACGCCCTCGGGACCGGGGCGCAACGCGCAGGCCGACTGGAAGGGCAAACCGCGCGCGAATGACACGCATGAAAGCAGTACCGATCCAGACGCGCGGCTGTTTCGCAAGAGCGATAACACGGCATCGATTCTTTGCTACCAAGGGCACGTGCTGATGGAGAACCGATCCGGGCTGGTGGTGGGGGCGGTGGTGACGCACGCCGATGGCAAAGGCGAGCGCGCGGCCGCGCTCGCAATGCTGGACACGGTGCCAGGCAAACAGCCCAAGAGCCTCGGGGCGGACAAGGCCTATGACACGCAAGACTTCATCGACGCCTGCCGGGTGCGGAACGTAATCCCGCATGTGGCGTGCAACGACACGCGCCGCGGCGGCAGCGCGATTGATGGACGAACGACGCGACACACTGCGTATGCGTTGAGCCAGACGATCAGAAAGCGCATCGAGGAGCACTTCGGCTGGGGCAAGACCGTGGGCCGTATCCGGCAAACCGTGTACCGGGGATTGCGACGGGTCGATCAGCACTTCAAGCTGACCATGACCGCGAGCAATATCATCAGAATCGCCCGAATGGCGTGCGCGGTACCGCAAGGAGCAGTGTGATGAGCAGAACTCTGAGGACACTCGAACAGATCGGCAACGATCCGACGATCCGCTCGACAGAAAATCAATCGTCGAGCGCATTCTTCCTTCTTCGTGAACCATGTCAGTCATGATGTTCGAGCGAATTTCAACAGCCTGTTAGAGCTTGCAAATGAGAAAAGCGCTTCTCTTCGCACTCGTGGCGATTTTATTTTTGCTTACGGTGGTTGGTTCGTTCGGTCTCGGCGTCAAGACCGAACGACGCCAGTTGGATAAAGCGCTTTACTCGACTCAAGCGATGCTTTGGTTTAATCACCTCCTTCAATTTCGCGAGATTGAAGGCAATCTGGCAAGAGGTTGCTCGGCGGAGGCGCTTGAGGCAACACGAATCGCGATAG
>DASWGL010000225.1:0-5241 GCA_036393735.1 Gemmatimonadaceae bacterium
TGTACGATCACCTCTGCGACACCGCGCGGCTGCTGCATGATGCGATTGAGGAGAGAGGCGATTTCGAGAATCTGCACGAACCCGAATCGAACATTCTCTGCTTCCGGTATCTGGGCCAGCGTGGAAAGAAGAGCCGCAACGGGGGGACCGATACTGGCGACCGTCAGCGCATCGACAATCTCAATCGGGAGCTGCGTCCGCGCTACAACAGGGAAGGAAGCGGCTGGATCACGGCGACCGTGCTCGACGGGCGTCCGGTGCTGCGTGTGACGATGATGAATCCGAGAACGGGCGCCGAGCACGTGCGTGCACTCCTCGACGGATTGACTACAAAGGCAAGAGAGATCGAATCAGCCTGATCGCGCGAGCGGTTGCGAGCTTGGCTCGCTCTTAACGATTCGGCCGAACTCCACCGCGTGCTGCTCGCGACCGAGCCACGCGATCACCGCAGCGGCGGAGAATACCGTAACCGCGACCAAAGCCATCGATTTGGCGTAGCTCATATGCGTAGCCAGCAACGCCTCAAGGTACGCAACCGAGCTAGCGATCATCACGCCGCATTGATACGCGAAGCCCGGCATGAACCCTCTCACCGAGTCGGGTGAGAGCTCCGTGATGTGGGCGGGAATGACCCCCCACGCGCCTTGCACCATGAACTGCAGGGCGAACGCCCCGATGACGAGACCCGTGATCGAGGGCGAAAACGCCCAAATGGGAATGATGAGAATCGCAAGCACCAGGGCGAGGACGATCGATCGCCGCCGGCCAACCCTGTCGGACAGATAGCCGAACGTGACGCCGCCGATGATGCCGCCGATCATCGAGAACGCTGTGAGTGCGGCTCGCTTCTGCGGCGAGAAGCCCCAATCACGCTGGAGGAAGGTCGGATACATGTCCTGCGTTCCGTGCGAGACGAAGTTCATCGCCGCCATCAGCAGCGTGAGATAGAGAAAGAGCTTCCAGTGAGACACGATTCCGCGGCCGAGGCTGCTCCAATCTTTATGACGCGTGCGTTGCCAGACTTCTGACTCCTCAACCCGATAACGGACGAAAAGCGCGAGGAGGGCCGGCAAGCCGCCGATGAAGAACATCGGGCGCCAGCCCCAGCGCGGAAACACGAAGAAGTAGCAGACCGCGGCGAGCAGGTATCCGGTGGCGTAGCCTTCCTGGAGAAGCCCCGACAGAACCCCGCGACGGCCAACGGGGGCTTTCTCCATTGCCAGCGATGCGCCGACTCCCCACTCGCCACCCATCCCGATTCCGAACAGCGCGCGCAGGATGAAGAACGTGGTGTAAGTAGGCGCAAGTCCCGAGAGCACTTCGACGATCGAGAAGAACACGAGGTCGATCATGAGCGGGAGCTTGCGGCCGTACCGGTCGGCCATGAGCCCGAAGATGAAGGCGCCGACCGGTCTGAACGCCAGCGTCACCGTGATCGTGAGCGCCAGCTGGGCATCGGTCTTGTGAAAATCCTTGGCGATCGCGGTCAGTGCGAAGACGACCAGGAAAAAGTCGAACGCGTCGAGTGTCCAGCCGAGGAAGCTGGCGAGAACAGCGGCGCGGTGGCCACGCGGCGCCGCGTAAGCGACAGAGGAAGGGCTGATCGCGTTCGTGCTTGCCATGCGCAAATATGCCGCGGCTGGCGCGGGCTGGGGAATCCCCGCCGGCCGCTTTAGTGCGCGAGGTAGTACGTTGCCTTGATCGTGAAGACATTGTCAGGATGCTGCCTGATAAGGCCGCGAAAATCTCGACTGAAATCGAAGTCCCCGAAAGGTTCGCTGCCGACGCGCTGCTGCTGCCACACGAAAAAGAGCGCCGAACCCGGGCGATACTCCCAGCGAAAAACTCCGTTCCCACGGAGTGACCGGAAGTTAAAATTCGGATCACCCAGTTGAATCGAGTTCAGGGTTGCCGGATTTCCATCCGGGTCAATGGTATAAACGCCCCCAGTCTTGCTGACAGTACCCACATCGCGCCCGTAGACTTCGAAGTCGAACGTCCGGGGCGCTCGAAGCTCCTTGAAACTCGAGTAGTCGCCCGCTGAGATGAGCGGCTGCAGGTAGATCTGAAGCGACGCTTTGGGCGTGAATGTCCAGTCGGCGCGGGTTACCAGCGCAAGCGTGGTCTGGTCGAGCGTCGCAAATACATAGCGCTGGCCATAGGTACGGATCGCGAGCGGATCGCTGGAGGACGTTACATACTGGGCGAGGAAGTATCCATTCTGCAATTCCGGGCCGAAGCTGAACCTCACGCCCGGCCTTGGCTGGACCGCTAGCTGAAGGCTGACGATTCGCGTTAGCTGACCCTTTACGTCGGCCTTTCTGTACAGGCTGATGGTGCCTGAGTACACCTTACGCCGGTCGCTGAACAGATCGAGTTCGGTGGCGATCGATCGGGGCTGACCGGCGACAGGACCACCACGTGTCAGCCGATCGTCAAAGCTCTCCGCACCGTAGTCGGATCGCACGAAGAAACCGGCGAAATTGTTGAACGTCCCTTCGGCGAAGCTCGCGTAGTTGTTGAAGACGATGTCACCGTCGTAATTCCATGTCTGGTTGGTGAATCCGGCGACGAGCCAATTGCGCAGAAACCGCCCGGGCTTGTTCTCCTGATAGTGAAGATCCGTCGATACTGCACGGCGGTCCGTTTGCGACTCGAACCCGAGGTCGTTGACCTCCAGTCCCGGACTGGAGAACTGATAGGCGAGGTTGCCTCCCCAGTGAAGACCACCGCCCTTTATAAGCGCCATCTGACCGGCGTAGCCCGACAAGCTGGTTCGATCTGGATCGAAGTGAAAGCTCTTAGCGTCCGGGCGCTGAAAGTAACGCGCGCTCGATTGCTGGGTCGCGGCGATGACGCTATTTGTACCGTACACCTGACTACCGGCGAACGATGCGTCAAACGCCCAGTCTCGATTCTTCCACGAATGATTGAGGTCCAGACCTCCTACGTACGCACTCGAGCGGAGAAGATTGCGCAGGGCCGGGTCGTGAAGATCGCGGTTGACCGCCGTCAGCAGGCTCCCGATCACGGTATTTCCCTCGCGCATCTCGCGGCGGAGCCGCCCCACGAAATAGTTGGACAGCGGCTCGACTTCCGCATGCCCGCGAACCCCAAGCGTGTCTACGAAATTGGCGATCTCGTGCGTCGTCACTGCGTCGAGGATGCCCGTGGACCAGCCGCTTCGGGTCTTGCCGGTCAGTTTGGCTGCGGCGGCAATCGTCGATTGTTGAGGGGCGTCGAGGAATACCACGGATGGCCCGCTAATCTCCCGGTGCGGCTGCCGTCCGATTCGCCGCGAGAAAAAAAATGTTGGCGACCCGTAGCTGTTGAAAGTGCGGAGGTCGCCGAAGCGAAAGAGCTCACTACCCTCGACGAAGAACGGGCGCTTCTCGGGGAAAAACGTCTCGAACGCAGTGAGATTGACGACGGCTGGATCTACTTCGACCTGTCCAAAATCCGGATTCACCGTCGTGCTCACCGTCATGCTGCTCGTGAGCCGGTACTTGAAGTCCACACCAGTCGAGGCGAAGTAGTCCTTCCCATCACGAAAGGGACTTCCTGGTGGAACCTTGAGATACTCCGCGCGGGTGCTCACGTACGGTGTTATCTCGACGCGACTCGGAGCCGGAAGATCGCCAAGCCCGACGAGATGGCCATACCGCGCCACACCACCGACTTCTTTCTTGGGCGTGAATGCAAAAAAATCATCTTCCTGCTTGTTCCACCTGTATCGCTCGAACTGGATTCCCCAGACCCGATCTCCGCGGTTATAGGGAAGCTGAGAGAAGGGAATTCGGATTTCGGCTGACCATCCAGCCGAGTCGGTGGATACGGCCGCGTCCCACACCGCATCCCAGGTGAGATCGAGCCCGTTCGGGCCCCCTGCCACTGCGTCTCGCAGTGCGCCCCCGGCAGTCACGCGAAAGTAATAGGCGGTGAGATGGTCATGTCTTGAATCGAGCGCGACCGCGAAGATGTCTCCATCGACCGACTCGTCCCGACGGGAGAGTCGCGGACGAATATTCCGCGGATCAGACTCGTACAGCCTGGCACCGATGTAGAGAGCGTCTGGGCCAACGAGGACCCTGACCTCGGTCTTCTCAGAGGCAGGCGCGCCTTCGGTTGGATCCGTCTGGGTGAACGATGTTACTGGCGATGCGCTGGCCCACGCCGGCTCGTCGAGCTTTCCATCGAGCTTGATGGGACCGGTCAGCCTCGATGCCGATACGACGGGCGTTGGCCGGCTTGTCCCGGAGTGGCTCGCTGTGGGATCAACTTGCCCCAACGCCGGGCGAGCGCAAACGACAATCAACGTTATGCCGACGCGGCGCAGCAGATTCATGAGCGACGGGTGCGAAGGAAGCGGCACGTCAGGGTATTTGACAACGGGTCCAAAATAATGGTTTAGATCCGCCCCGCATGTGTGTTACGGCGATTATCCGGCTCTGGTTTCCAGCAGCTTTCGAAGGCTGTGGTCCCTTCGGTCTCGTGGTGCTGACTTACGCGCAAGGCGATCATATCTTGATGGATGCTCAATGCTGGCCTTCGCTCGCAGAGGCCATACCGCGCGTCCCAGGGCTTATTCGCGCTTATCGCGTCACTCGCCTTGTGCGGGTGCGTCCAGCCGTCGCCGCCAGCGACCGCACGACCTCCATCGCCTTCCGTCAACACAGAGGAGACTGCCGTTGCGCTCGATGCGGTGGCCGACACCCTGTTGGCGGAAGTAAGCCGAATCGATTCCACCATTGTGGTGGACCTTCGCTACGCCACTTCCAATAATTTCACGGGCGCACCGTTGCCGGGGTATCTCGCCAATCGCGCCTATCTGAGGCGCGAGGCCGCGGTGGCACTTTCTCGCGTGCAACGCGATCTCCAGCCGCGAGGGCTCGGCATCAAGATCTTCGACGCGTATCGGCCGGTGCGCGCGACGCTGGCGATGGTCGACTGGACGCAGCGCGTGAATCGGCCGGACCTGCTCACGGACGGCTACATAGCGAGTCGCTCGCGGCACAACCTCGGCCTCGCCATCGATCTTACGTTGATCAACCTCGCGACTGGCCAGGAGCTCAAGATGGGCACCCCATTCGACACCTTCTCAGCGGCGGCTCACACCGCGAACGCGTCCGGAGAGGCGGCGGCGAATAGACAGAACTTGAAAGCCGCGATGGAGCGTGAGGGATTCGTGAACTACGACCAGGAGTGGTGGCACTTCAGCTTTGCCGTGCCGAATCCCGTGCG
>DASWGL010000226.1:0-5141 GCA_036393735.1 Gemmatimonadaceae bacterium
CGCTTCGTCCTGGATCGTACGGATGGCTCCCAGCGTATCCACAGCCTGGCGCGTCGCGTCGGAGATCTTCCGGTTCTTGTTGAGAATCGGTTTTCTCGAGAGGAGCGCCGCGCGAAGCGCCTCTCCGTCCGCATCACCACTTTTCGGCGACATAATCTCGCGGACCGCCGCGGCATGTACGTCGGAATGATCCCGCACATCCATCATGAAGCCGTGAAAGCCGTGCGCGCGCACTGCCGCGTACAGTGGATCAAGGGTTGTACGACAGGCCTGCTCGGCACCGGCGCGCAGGAGAGACTTGCGCACCAGCAGCAGATCCTCCTCGAACGCTCCGACGTCAGGGTAAGCCGCTGGTTCCTTTCTGGGGCGCCCCGCGTCGCGCGACGCGACGAGGCGGCGCGTGGCATCGATACGCGCCGACATGAAGCTCAGTTTGAGCCGCAGCGGCTCGTCTGCGTTGCGCTTTCGGTTCGTCCTCCAGATGAGGGGCAGCAGCTTTTGATCCTTCTCCAGCGACTTTATGAGGGCATCCAGTGGCGGTGCGATCGATGACGAGAGCGATAGCCGCCGCGTCAGATCATCCAGCGTGTCCCTGTAGCGCCCGAGTATCACGTGGCTCGCCCGGCGCGCGGTCGCGACTGTGATGCTCGGGGTGACGTACGGATTCCCATCGCGATCACCGCCGACCCACGTCCCGAACCGCAGCGGGACCGCAAGCCTGAACGCATCGGCCGAGCGCGCGAATTCGTCCTCGAACGCGAGCGCGAGCGTCGCGTGCATGTAGTCATTCGCCTCGAGAAGACGGGTCTCCAGATACCAGAGCGCTGAGCTCACTTCGTCGAGGACGGTTGGGCGGTCCTGCCGGACCTCGCTTGTCAGCCAAAGCAGTTCCACTTCACCTTCCAGCGACTGCTCGACCAGTCTCACCTCGTCCGGTGGCGCAGTCTCGCGCGCGAGAAGGTCGTCGGCGACTCGCGCCTGGAGGCCAAGCAGCGTGCTCCGCGTCGATTCAGTCGGGTGGGCAGTGAGGACGGGGCGAATATCGAGGCTGAGCATCGCGCGCTCGATTGCCTCGGCGCTCACGCCGACGTCGCGGAGCTGGCGCATTGTCCACCGGGCGGACGCGGGCTGCGGATTTGTGACGCCCCTCCCCAGATACGCATTGCGGCGCCGAACACGGTGCGTTTGCTCGGCGGTGTTGATCAGCAGGAAAAAAAGGGTGAAGGCGCGGGCCGCCATCGCGCAGTGCGCGACGGTGAATCCGTCGATCTGCTTCAGGAGGCTGTCGAGGGTCGGAGCGTCGGGATCGCCGTGCCGGCGGCCGCGCGTGGCGACACGTAATCGCTCGACGATGGTGAACGCCTCGTCACCCTCGAGACGTCTGATTACGCGACCGAGCGCACCGGCCAGCCAGCGAACGTCGTCGTGGAGGGGGAGATCTTCTTTTCTTGGAGGAGCCGGCGTGGGCACGGCGTGAATGATACTACAGTTTCGTCGGCAACTGCCATTACGTCGGCAACAGCAAAAGCAGCCGCTGTTTAGTGGATACCCACACCCTGGGTGAATCGTCCTATAAGAGAACCAGCCCCCCTCGGTACGTTCGCCTCAAGAGCAGAAAAATGAAGATTCCCCATAGCAGACCGATTCTCATTTCCTTCGGACTGGCGGCGACGGCGCTCGTTCTGTGCGCCCTGCTCCTGCTCGAATGGCAGGGTGGAACAGCCGCGGTGGAATCGTTCGAATGGGTGAGTCACACGCTCGAGATCCAGCGGGAACTTGCCACCGTCGAAGCGCGGATGAGCGAGGCGGAGTCCGGACAGAGGGGATACCTTCTCACCGGACAGCCTCGCTTCCTTGCCCCGTACACGGCGGCAACGAACGACATCCGCGCTCGCCTCGCGAATCTGCGTAATCTGCTGGTTGAAAATTCCGCACAGCTGCGGCGCCTGCTGGCGATAGAGTCGTTGTCGCGCACCAAACTGGCCGAGCTCGACTCGACGATCAAGCTGGAGCGCGCGGGCAAACATGACCTGGCAGTGAGCATGGTGAAAACCACTCGCAGCGACAGCCTCATGACCGTAATCCGGTCGGGACTACAAGAGATGACCGCCGACGAAGCAAGCCTCCTGCGAGACCGTCAACAAGAACTCGTAAGGGAGCTGCATCGCGGAGACATGATTTCTCTTGGCCTTGCCGCCGCACTCGGCCTGATGATGATCGCGCTCCTCGTCATTGCGCGCGGAGCGGAACATTACCGGAATCTCGTAACGTTGTGCGCGTGGACCAGATCGGTCGAATACGAAGGCGAGTGGATAAGCTTCGAGGAGTACCTGCGTCGGAAGTTCGACATCTCTTCTACCTTCGGAATGTCGCCGGACGCACTTTCGCAAATCCAGGTCGGGCTCGACGAGCCCCAAAAGGGCTGACCTGAACTGAAGACTACCTGCCGGGGGCCGTCAGCCTTGCAGGTGTTGGCTGCGTGATTTTTCCAACGTGCGCTTCCGTAATAACTCCCCTCATTTAAGTCGACGCGCCAACCCAGCGAGATAGTCCGCCGCCTGCGCGATGGGCTTGGCGCCGGTCAGCTGCGCCTGGTCCAATGCCGGGATCTTCGGCTCGCGGCTCACATTGCGGATGCCGAGCCGCTTGCGAAGCTCGTCGCGAAATGCGCGCGCCGGCCGATAGAATCTCTCTCTGTAGGCCCGCCAGGTACGAAGATTGTGCTCAAGCAGCTCGGTGCTCTGCTTGTCGAGCACTTCGTCGCGCTCCGCTTCCGTGGCGACCTGAATTGGCTTGGCACCGGCGAGGGTGTTTACGAACTCGCGGTCACTTACCGCCTCAAAAGACTTCATCTCCTTCGCCAGCTGCAGCACCTCATCGCGCAGCTCCGCCGGGGGCAGCTCCTTCAGCTGTTCGACGAGCGGATCTGGTGCAGTGATTTGGCTGGTGCCCTTCGCGGCCGTCCGTGATTCGAAGCCCGTGAATCTGGGACCACTATGTAAGAACCAGAGAAACTCCGCGATCGTCGTCACGACGTAGCAGAGGACGCCGACGACGGCGAACCGAATGACCGACGGAGACGATCTGAGTATCCCGTGTCCTTGCCAGAGGATATTCAATGCGGCGATCGTCACGCACCCGGCAATTTTCGCGGGCTGGAGAAGCTGTGTCTGCTTCCACGCGCGCGGGATCGAACGACGCCACTTGCCGGCCTGGAGGGAGATCTTCACCCTCAAGTGACTGTTTTCTTGCGACCACAGTCACGCCTTTTTGACGATTCCCGGGGGTTGAAAAAAGGTCGTTGATTACCCTCCCGATCAGAGTGACTTCGCCATGATGTGATCGTCGCCCACCTGCTCCCCAAAGTAGAAAGGAGCGGAGCCGACGACCGAAAATTCCATCCGCGCGTAGAATCCGACGGCCCACGGCGCTTCCTTCCAGACCTGGAGCCACACCAAATCGGCGCCGCGATTCTTCGCATCCTTGAAGCACTCCTCCATGAGTGCGGCGCCGACGCCGCGCCCCTGACAGGCAGCGTCGACATAAAAGCGGACGATCTCGATCACGTGGTTTCCGTGAACGCCCGGGGGAGGGTCAGGACTCACCCGGATGTAGGCGTACGCGATCGCGCTTCCCTCGGGATCTTCAACCATCAACATGGTGACGCCATCGGCCGCTAAGGCTTCGCGAATCCCGTCGACTGAAAAGGATCTCGCCAGATAGCGACTCAGCTCTGGTTCGGGATGCGTCTCACCGTACGCCTGCGCGAACAGCCGCGCGCCGAGCGCTGCCATCTTCTCAGCATCATCGATGGTGGCGCGGCGGATCGTGAAGGAGGGCATCGTGCGCGGCAAAGGCAAAAAACCAACAGCGAGAAGAGTAAGGTAGAAGGTGCGAGGTACTAGGTGCGAGGCAGGAGGTAACGCGCACCACGTAACGGTTCTACCTCCTACCTCGGACCTAGCACCTCGCACCCACCACCTCGCTCTTCTCGCAGTTAAAAAAACATTTCGCTAGTAGATGCCAGTTTCAGCGCAGCGTCCCAATAGCCTGCATGAGTCTGCCGTCATCCCCGAAGAGTTCCCAGATGACAACCCCGCCAAGCCCGCGCTCCCGTACATAATCAACTTTGGCGCGAACAGATTGCGGATCATCGTACGTGATCCACGCTCCACTGCGCGGATCATAGAGCCACGGCACGCGCGCCGCGGGTTCCCAGTGGCGTTCGTAACGGCGATCGCGAACGCGTGTACGAGCCAGCTGCCGCCAATCTCCATCTTGCCCCCGCCAATCCTTCGGGGGACCGCTTGATGGCTGGAAGAGTCCCGCGTTCAAATTGGGAACACTGCCGTAGGCGCGAGCAAAAAACGGAATTCCCACGAGCAGTTTGTCGGATGGCACTCCGCCGGCCTGAAACGCTCGAATGCTCGCGTCGACGTTGAGCTCCGGCGTCGGATCGTTGGTGGCGGCGTACAGCGGCGCGTTGAAGTGGGCGATCGATCCGCCAGTATGGTAGTCGTAAGTCATCACGTTTATGAAATCGAGCAGCGGGACGATCCGACCCAGCTCTAGGTTGGCGATTTCCGACGGGCGTGCCGAGGCGGCGATCGTCAGCTCATAATGGCGATTGTCTTTTTTGCCTTGCTCGTCGAGCTCCCGGCGCAGCTCAGCCAAGAGCAGAGTGAAGTTTTCCTTGTCGGCGGGGCGCTCGACATTTCCCTTCAGACCGCCCTGCACGGGGAACTCCCAGTCGATGTCGATGCCGTCGAATAATCCCGGCCACCGACGAATGAAAAGATCGATCGCCGACTCGGAAAACCTGCGTCTGGCGGAGTCGGTGAGTGCGGCATCGGAGAATCGAGCGGAACCGCCCCACCCTCCCACCGAGATCGCAAGCTTGAGGTGCGGGTTGCGCGCCTTGAGAAGCTTGAGCTCGCCGAAGTTGCCGAGCGGGCGCGAGGGAAGCTCAGCCCCGCGTTCACATGCACCTGTGTCGACGCACCGATCGCCGAGCACGACGGATCCGTCTCTCCCGATCAGTGCGAACGCGTAGAAAATGTGAGTGAGTTGCCGCGCCGGAAGAGCGGCGATCGACGCGCCTTTGGTGCGCACGCCCCATGACGCCATGTAGCCGACAACGC
>DASWGL010000227.1:0-9226 GCA_036393735.1 Gemmatimonadaceae bacterium
AAAAAAATCACAATCGGCAGAGGCGCGGACAACACATCGCCGTCCTACAGTCCGGACGGCCACCAGATCGCGTTCATCTCCGGTAAGTCGGGCTCGCCCCAGGTGTATATTATGGATGCGGACGGGTCCAATGTTCAGCTGCTCACGCCGTACACTCCGGGAGTGCGCAGCTATCGAGCGAGCCCGGACTGGTCACCAGACGGCCGCGCGATCGCGTACGAGCAGCAGATGGGAAACTTCCAGGTTTTTATGATCGACGTGCGGGATCGCGTTCCGAAGCAGCTCACGAGCGAAGGCGAGAACGAGGATCCGTCCTGGGCGCCTGATGGGCGGCATATCGTCTTCACTTCGTCGCGGGGCGGCGACAAGCAGTTGTGGATTCTCGACACCGAGACTGGCCGTGCGCGCCAGCTCACCCACAGCAGAGGAGCGAGATTGGCGGCGTGGTCGCCGGTTCTCGCCAATCCGGAAGTAGGGACATACTCACAATGACAAAGTTATCACCACTAATACTCTGCCTTCCTTTCGCACTCGGGGGTTGTTTCTTCGCCACGAAGTCCGACTTCGACAACCTGCAAATGCAGCTCATCGGCGCACGCGCCGGTTCGAACGCGGCGGATTCGGTGCAACGCGCATATCTGGTCGACATGAGTCGCACAGTTCGGACGCTGGGTGACTCGATCAACGCGCTGAGCAAGAGAGTGAACGCGATGCGCACGGCTAACGAGTCTGACCTCGCCGCGATGAAGGAAGACATCTCGCAGCTCCAGGACCTGAGCGGGCAAAGCGAGCGGCAGCTCCGCGATATGCGCGCGGCGGTCGAGGAAAAGTCGAGTCAACCTGATGTGGCACCGAGGACGGATAGCACCGTATCGAGCGCGAACGCGCCGGCGGGTGGACCCGGGCCGGGCCAGCTACTACAGGCAGGGCGCGACCAGCTCCTCAAGGGTGGGAACGTCGCCGCACGAGCGGCGTTCAGTGAGCTGATAGCAAAGTATCCGAAGTCCGATCTTGTTCCCGAGGCAATGTTCGGGACGGCACAGGCTTACGCGGCCGAGCGGAACACCGATGCCGCGGACGCGGAATACGCCAAGCTGATCGCGAAGTATCCAAACTCGCCGCGCGTGCCGACGGCGATGTACAAGCGCGCGTTGCAGCTGCAGGCGTCGAAGAAGACTGCTGAAGCGAAGCGCCTTTTCCAGGAAATCATCAAGCGCTTCCCGCGCTCGGACGAGGCCGCCCTCGCCGACGAGCGCCTGCAGTCGATCAAGTAGCACGAGGCCGTGGGATGAGCGAAGCTCCTGGCCAAGAGATGCCGTTCCTGGATCATCTGGAGGAGCTGCGCAGACGGCTCTTCTGGATTTCAGGCGCGATCGTCATCGGCGTCGTCGTCGGATTCGTACTTCTCTCCAGGCTCGATATCATCCGACTGCTGGAGCGTCCGATTCTCCCGCTTTTGCATGGGCAGAAGCTCATTTACACGCATCCCGGCACATCCTTCCACATCCTGCTCAACGCGTCGCTGGCGCTGGGCTTCGTCCTCGCGTCACCGGTGATCATTGGGCAGATCTGGGGGTTTCTGGCACCGGCGCTCTACGCGCACGAGAAGCGCGTCGTTATCCCCGTGCTCATCGCGATGGTCGCTCTTTTTCTCGCCGGCGTGTCGCTCAGCTACTTCGTCGTGCTGCCGCTAACCCTGCAGTTCCTCATGAGCATCGAGTCGACCGCGCTCACTCCACTGATCTCGGCCACCGAGTACTTCGACTTCGCGATCAGCATGTGCGTGGCGTTCGGCGTGGTGTTCGAGGTTCCGATCGCGATTCTCGCCCTCACCGCGCTCGGACTCGTGACTCCGCAGTTCCTGTCGAAGTACAGAAGGCATGCGATCGTCGTGTGCCTGACGGCGGCGGCGTTCATCACGCCTGGCGCCGATCCCTATTCGTTGTTCGCGCTGGCGATACCTCTCTATGTGCTCTATGAGCTGAGCGTGTTCGTGGCGCAGTTCGCCTATCGCAAGCGCCAGAAGCGCGAGGCGAAGCGCGAGGCGGAGGACGCAGCATCGCATCAGAGCGCGAGGGCTCCGGCGTGAACCGCCGCGCCGTTCTGTTTGTCGGCGTCGCGCTTGCTCTCTCGTGGCAGACGAATCTCTCTGCGCAGGTCAAGACGCCCCCCGCTCAGGTTCGCGATACAGTTCGAGCTCGGCCTGATAGTTCGCGCCGCGACAGTACCAGGGCCGATTCCGCGAAGGGCAGGGAGCTGATCAAGTGGAACGAGCCTGATTCCGTCATGACCGCCCTGATGACGCGTCAGGGCTATACCGCGACCCGATATCAGGGTGACAAAGCGGTGTTCAATGCACAGACACACACTCTCGAGCTCAACGGAAAGAAGGCCGGCGTCAATCGCGATCAGACCGTTTTGGTCGGCGACAGCATCGTCTTCAACGACTCCACCAAGATCGTCGTGGCGCGGGGCGACACGGTGATTCTCCGTGATCCGCAACAGCAGGCGGCCGACGTCGTTGCACGCGGTCGGATGGCGTACAACGTCGAGCGCCATCGCGGTGTCGTCGAGAACATCTCGACAGAGATCACCGAGGGCCAGCACTGGTTCGTCGGTGGAAAGACCGCGGCATTCGTGAGCGACACCACCCGCGGGCGCGAGACGGCGTTCTACGTGAGAAATGGCACGATCACCAGCTGCGACGACTCGATTCCCGACTACCACTTCCGTGCGAACGAGATCAAGATGATCTCGAAGAACATCATGGTCGCGCGACCGGCGGTGCTGTATATCGGCGACGTGCCGATCATGTGGCTGCCCTTCATCTTCCAGGACATGCGCTCGGGCCGCCGCAGTGGGGTTCTCACGCCGCGGTTCGGAGTCAGCGAGCTGTTCCGCAACAGTCCGACTTATCGGCGACACGTCGAGAACCTCGGCTACTACTTCGCGATCAACGATTACATGGACGCGCAGTTCGCGCTCGACTGGCGAAGCGGATCCCGACCGACGCTGGGCGATCCCGGTTGGGTGCAAGTCAACGGCGAGATGCAGTACCGCTGGCTAGATCGGTTCGTGAACGGCCAGCTCGCCCTGTCCCGACACGATCAGCGCGACGGCTCCACGAACACGAGCCTGAGCTGGAGTCATTCGCAGGATTTCTCCCAGAGCACGCATTTCAGGTCGAGCATCAACTACGTCACCAACACCTTCATTCAGCGAACGACTGCCTTCAACCCCGCCCAGGTCCTGGCGAACATCCAGTCATCGGCTAATTACGACACCAAGATCGGTCCCATGTCATTGAGCCTGGGCGGCACACGGACTCAGCACCCGGGACGGACCGAAGTGGAGCAGGGCTTTCCAAACTTCAACATCACGGTTCCAACGTTGTCGCCAACATCGTGGTTCGATTGGTCACCCGGCTTCAACTTCCAGACGGACAAAATCCTCAACAGCGACGGGGCGACCGAATTCCCCTACCGGTATATCACTAACTCCAAGGGAGTACAGGACAGCGTTCGTCGCGTGATCGACTCGCGGACTACCGGCTCGAGCTTTAGCACACCGATCAGAATCGCGGGCTTCACCTGGAGCAACTCCTTCACCCTGAACGACCGCGAGATCGACGCGCCTTCGACGATTCCCGTGATCGACGTAAACGACTCTTCCAGAAGGACGCCCACCGTCTTCGCGAAGACATACTCGACATCACTTGACTGGCAGACGGGGATCTCGCTCCCCAGCTTCCTCCAGAGTTCGCTGAAAGTTTCGCCTTCAGTTTCGTTCTCGAACGTCGATCCAAACAGCTTCTGGTTGAGAACCGAACAGACCGGTGGGAAGCTGGTTCACCAGACAAAGCGACCGATCGTCGGGCTCAGCGCATCGCCCACCCTCTTCGCGCTCTTCCCGGGGTTCGGCTCCGTTACGCGTTTTCGCCATTCCATCACGCCCATAATCAGCTACAGCTACGCGCCAACAGGGGACATCAGCAGCGAGTTTCTTCGTGCGCTGAACAAGAGCAGGCAGGGATATCTCGGCGCCCTAGCACAGAACAGAGTGAGCCTCGGACTGTCCCACGTTCTGGAGGCAAAGCTCAAGTCGACCGACACGAGCAGCGCCGCCGAGGAACGGAAAATAAAAGTGCTGTCGATGAACTTCTCTTCCCTCGCGTACGATTTCGAGAGGGCTCGCCAGACACACCGCTCCGGATTTGCCACCGACGTTATCAGCTCCGATTTCGCGACGGATCTCATCCCCGGGTTTCACGGAGGGATTCGTTATTCGCTCTATCAGGGCGACATCCTGAGCGACAGCGCGCGGTTCAAGCCGTTTCGCGAGGGAATCGACGCATCTCTGACTCTGAATTCGCAATCCGCGATCTTTGGCGCGTTCGGCAAGCTGTTCGGCCGGACATCCTCGCCGCAAACTCCGCCGACAGCGGGAGCAGAGGCGAGCCCGGGTCCCCCGCTCGCGAGCTCCGTAACGTCGCCGCCCGTCGCTGGTATATCTTCGAGAAGTCGTCAATACAACATCCCTGACACACAGGGATGGTCGGCAACCCTTCAGTACAGCTCGAACCGCCAGCGTCCGCCGACGGGTAACGGAGTCGTGCTCGACAACGATCCAACCGTCAAATGTGCGCAGTTTCTGGTAAACCCAATCATCTAC
Organism: Gemmatimonadaceae bacterium; assembly: GCA_036393735.1. GTDB lineage: Bacteria > Gemmatimonadota > Gemmatimonadetes > Gemmatimonadales > Gemmatimonadaceae > UBA4720. The sequence continues at coordinate 4,672 of DASWGL010000227.1, forward strand.
CAGCAGTGCATTCAGCTGGAATCAGCCAATCCGAATGGCGGAGTGCCGATCGGATCTATTACGTCCGGCAGTCCATTCATTCGGCAGCCCGCGCGAGACAATCTGAATTCGAACATGAACTTCCACCTGACGCCCAAGTGGGCCGGAACCTGGTCCACGAACTACGACTTCCAGGCGCACAAGTTCGGAAGCCATGTAGTCACGCTACAGAGGGAGCTGCACGACTGGAGGGCCATTTTCTCCTTCACGCAGGCCCCCAACGGGAACTTCGCGTTCACCTTCTTCATTGCCCTCATCGCGGAGCCCGACCTAAAATTCAACTATGACAAGCAGACGTACCGCCCGATAGCCCCCTGACGTTGACCCAACGGCTCAACATCACCAACGGAGACAGCGCCGCCAGCACCCTGAGCGAGGCCGGCGTCGCGGGCAAGATCATACCCTGGCGCGACGTGCTTCACGAAGGGCCGGTTGATTCTTCGCTTTCGCTCGAGGAGCTGAGCAAGGACCGAGCACGATTCATCTCCGAGCAGGGGTGGGATGATTTCGCGCACGTGAGTGGGAACTTCGCGGAGCGGGATCGGGTGATTCGGCACCTCGACTACTTCGATGAGGTGGTGCTCTGGTTCGAGGACGATCTCTACGACCAGCTGCAGCTGATACAACTCCTCGATTTTTTCGGACGCGGCGCGGCAAGCGGCAAAACGCTCTCCTTGATCGTGGTCGATGGCTACATCCCTCCGCTTTCGGTCGCCGAGCTAACGAAGCTCGACCAAACACGTCCGCGCGTCACTCCAGAGCAGCTCGAGCTGGCGAAGCGCGCCTGGAAAGCATTCGGATCGGCCGATCCTACCTCGATCTCGAAGCTGCTCGACGAGAATACTTCCGCCATTCGGTATCTCGCCCCCGCCCTGACGCGGCATCTCGAGGAGTTTCCATCATCGGTCAACGGACTGTCGCGCTCGGAGCGTGAAGCGCTCACCGCGATCGAGGCCGGGCATGCGACACCAGTAGCAGCATTCCTCGAGGTTGCCAGGAAGCAGGAGAGCATCTTCCTCGGGGACATCATCTTCTATTCGTACCTGGAGCGACTAAGCGGGAAAAAGGATGCGCTCGTCACCTGGAAGGACGGTACACCGGTGATCGCTCCGACCTCGGAAAGCTCGCGCGAATTTGTCGAGGGCGAGCTGATCCTCACGCCACTGGGCCGGGAAGTGCTCGCGGGAACGAAGAACTGGCAGCACATCAACAACAAGACGCGCTGGCTCGGAGGCGTAGAAATTATTCCGGGCGAAGCGGGCTGGCGCTGGGATCCAGATGAGCGTGAGCTGGTGCGCGGCGGTGCGGCCTCCAGGCCAGCCAAAGTAAAGGCTCCCTCCGAGAAGAATCGTCCCCCCTCGGCCAGCCCGAGCAAAGCGAAGGGTAACGCCACGAAGAAACGGTCCTCCCCTCGCGCCAAGAAGTCAAAAATCCGTCCCGCGAAGAAGCGGGTGTCACAAGCCGCAAAAAAGTCGAAGCGGCGTAGCCCCGCCAGGCGCGCCCCTCGAAAAAAGAAATGAGCGAACAGATTCTCATCGACGGCGACTCGCTCACGGTCGATGAAGCCTACGCCGTAGCGGCAGATCGCATCCGCGTCGGTCTCGCGCCCAAAGCCCGCGAGCGAATGCTCCGCACGCGCGCCGTCGTCGACGACATCGTGCGTAGAGACCTGGTCGTGTACGGGGTCACTACCGGCTTCGGAAAGCTGTCTGAAGTCGCGATCCCGCACGACAAGCTCGCCCAGCTGCAGGTGAATGTCATCCGCAGCCACACGTCGGGAGTCGGTGATCGCCTCCCCGAGCGCGAGGTGAGAGCGATGATGCTCCTTCGCGCGAATGTGATCGCAAAAGGCTACTCGGGCGCGCGTCCGGAGCTCGTCGATCTCATTCTTCAGATGCTGAATGCCGATGTCTATCCGCCGATTCCGGAGCAGGGAAGCGTCGGGGCGAGCGGTGATTTAGCGCCGCTCGCGCACCTCGGCCTCGCTCTCATCGGCGAAGGAACCTTGATCAAGGGGAATGCGGAGGACGCGGCGGCGAAGGTGATGCGTGAGATCGGAGCAAAGCCGGTCGTCCTCGCTCCGAAAGAAGGCATCACCCTCATAAACGGAACCCAGGCGCACACTGGCGTCGCACTCATCGCGCTCGTTCATGCGCGTGCCCTCTGGCGTACCGCTCATGTCGCGGGAGCAATGTCGCTCGAGGCGTTGCTTGGCACACCGGTCGCCTTCGACGAGCGAATCCACGACGCTCGCGGCCAGAAGGGACAATCCCGCTCGGCGGCGCTCCTTCGCGACCTGCTGGCGGACAGCGAGCTGAGGGAATCGCACCGGCACGGCGACCCACGCGTGCAGGATCCCTACGCGCTTCGCTGCATGCCGCAGGTGCACGGACCGGTGCTCGATGCGCTGGACTTCATTGACAATGCGGTTTCGAGAGAGCTAAACGCCGCCACCGACAATCCGCTGGTCTTCGAGAACGGCGAAACGCTCAGCGGCGGAAACTTCCACGGACTCGCGGTCGCGATGGCGCTCGACTTTCTCGCGATCGTGCTGACTCACCTGGCGACAATGGCGGAGCGGAGGATCGACCGGCTGGTTCATCCCGACCTCAACCAGGGCCTGCCTCCATTCCTCTCCCCGGACGCTGGTGTCAACTCCGGCTTCATGATGGCGCAGGTGACGGCGGCGGCACTGGCTAGCGAGTGCAAGGTACTCTCGCATCCCGCGAGTGTGGACACGATTCCAACCGACGGCAGCAAAGAAGATGTCGTTCCCATGGCAATGGGCGCCGCATGGAAGGCGCGGCGCGTTCTTCGCAATCTGGAGAACATTCTGGCGATCGAGCTGATGTGCGGAGCGCAGGGGATCGATTGCAGAGCACCGCTCCGTCCCGGTCGCGGCGTCCGTACCGCGCACGAGCGTGTGCGCGACATTGTTCCCAGGCTCGAGGGTGATCGCGTGCTGAGCGGCGACATCTCTGCGCTGAGGACAGCTATCTCGGAGTTTCGGTTCGCCGATATTGGTACTGTAGCATGACCGACCTGAAAGTGCAGCTTCGCCCATCCTTGGACGCGAAGGAGCAGCGTGGCCCGGTCCGGGCCCCGCGCGGCACCCACATCTCCTGCAAGGGCTGGCAGCAGGAGGCTGCGCTCCGTTTGCTGATGAACAATCTCGATCCGGACGTGGCCGAGCGTCCCGAGGATCTGGTGGTGTACGGCGGCACGGGGAAGGCCGCGCGCAACTGGGAATGCTTCGACGCGATCGTGCGCGAGCTGACCAAACTCGGTGCGGACGAAACGCTCCTCGTCCAGAGCGGAAAGCCGGTCGGCGTTTTTCGCACCAACATCGGCGCGCCGCGCGTGCTGATTGCGAACAGCAATCTCGTTGGCCGCTGGGCGACGTGGGAACATTTCCGCGAGCTCGAGCGCCAGGGCCTGATGATGTACGGCCAGATGACTGCCGGCTCGTGGATATACATCGGATCGCAGGGAATCGTGCAGGGCACGTACGAGACGCTGGGCTCCGTCGCCCGAAACCACTTTGGCGGAAGTCTTCGTGGCCGCTTCGTTCTTACCGGCGGTCTGGGCGGAATGGGCGGCGCACAGCCCCTCGCGGCGACGATGCAGGGCGCTGCCGCCCTCATCATCGAGGTGGATGAGTCACGCATCGAGAAGCGGCTCGGGACGCGCTACCTCGACCGCAAGGCGCGGGATCTCGACGAAGCGCTCGAGCTCATCTCCAGCGCCACCCGCTCGGGCGAAGCAATGTCGATCGGATTGTTGGGCAACGCGGCCGATGTCCTGCCCGAGCTCGTCAGGCGCGGAGTCACACCCGATGTGCTCACCGACCAGACGAGCGCGCACGACATGCTCAACGGCTACGTGCCAGGCGGAATGACCTTCGCCCAGGCGCTCGTCCTAAGAGAGACCAATCCTGATGAGTACGTGCGGCGTTCGACGGCATCGGCCGTGACGCACGTCGCCGCGATGATCGAGATGCAGCAACGCGGTGCGGTCACCTTCGACTACGGCAACAATATTCGTACGGTTGCTTTCGATGCGGGCCTAGCCAATGCGTTCGACATTCCAGGATTCGTGCCCGAGTACATCAGACCACTTTTCTGCGAAGGGAAGGGGCCGTTCCGCTGGGTGGCGTTGTCCGGCGACCCGAAGGACATCAAGCGGACAGACGATCTGGCGCTCGAGCTCTTTCCGGGTGACGAGCACCTCCGCCGCTGGATATCTCTGGCGCAGCAGAAAATAAAATTTCAGGGACTACCCGCGCGAATCTGCTGGCTCGGACAATCCGATCGCGCGAAGTTCGGAGTAGCGATAAACGATCTCGTTGCGGCGGGCGAGATCTCGGCGCCGATCGCAATCGGCCGTGATCACCTCGATACCGGAAGCGTCGCGTCGCCTTTTCGCGAGACCGAGGGAATGCGCGACGGCACGGACGCGGTCGCCGACTGGCCGCTGCTCAACGCGATGCTGAACGTCGCGAGCGGCGCGTCGTGGG
>DASWGL010000228.1:0-8000 GCA_036393735.1 Gemmatimonadaceae bacterium
TCGCAGTCTAATCTGTTCCACCCTCACCTTCGACATGCTTTCGACTCTACTCCTGGGAGCGCAGCTGGTCGCGATGATTCTCTCGACGACCTACATCGGTCGCGAGAATCAGCTACACGTTCGTATCCCCCGCCTCACCGCCGACGTGACGGTAGACGGTGTCCTCAACGAACCGGTGTGGCAGCAGGCGGACGTGCTGACGGGCTTCTCAGAATTCTCGCCACAAGACGGAATTCCCTCGGCCGATTCCACGCAGGTGCTGGTATGGTATTCGCCGACTGCGCTGTACTTCGGCATCCGTGCCTTTGAGCCGCATGGAGCCGTGCATGCTACGCTTGCGGATCGCGACAAGATCGCATCCGACGACAACGTCCAGATCCTGCTCGGGACTTTTCACGATCATCGCCAGGCCTATGTTTTCGGCGTGAACCCGTTCGGCGTGCAGATGGACGGCACGATCGTGGAACAGGGCCAAGTGCTCACCGGCGGTTGGACGCCTACTCTCTCCGGTCGCGTCGCGCCCGATCTGAGCCAGGATTTCGTGTTCAGCTCCAAGGGGAGATTGACCGATTACGGCTATGAGATCGAAATCAGGATCCCGCTCAAGAGTCTCAAGTACCAATCCGGTGACGAGCAGAGCTGGGATCTGAACATCGTGCGCGAGGTGCAGCACTCGGGACATGAAGACTCCTGGGTCCCTGCCAAGCGCTCGAACACTTCCTTCCTCGCGCAGTCGGGCACACTCGACGGGCTCACCGGACTCACTCGCGGACTCGTGCTCGATGTGAATCCATCGGTCACAGAAAAAGTTACCGGCGGGCCGGGCCCGAGCGGCTGGGGATACGATCGTACATCACCGCAGTTGGGAGGGAGAGTCCAGTGGGGGATCACCAACACCCTCACACTCAACGGCGCCGTGAATCCTGACTTCGCCGAGGTCGAGTCCGACGCGGGGCAATTCGTGATCGATCCCCGCCAGGCGCTCTATTTCCCGGAGAAACGCCCGTTCTTCCTCGAAGGACTAGACCAGTTCAACACGCCGCACAATCTCATTTACACTCGTCGCATCGTTAAGCCGGACGCCGCGCTCAAGCTGACGGGCAAGGTTGCGGGCACCAGCATCGGAGTTCTTTCGGGGGCTGATGACAGAAGCTTGTCGCCGTCGGGGCGAGACAGACCCGTCTACAATATTATCCGAGCGCAGCGCGACATCGGTGGCCAATCACGAATCGGGATCGCGTACACAGATCGCGTCCTCGGCGGCGATTACAATCGAGTGGCCGACGTCGATGGCCGCATCGTCTTCGGAGAGGTTTACAGCGCTTCCTTCCAGACGGCCGGCAGCTTTGACAAGACGAGCGGTACCGTGCGCAACGCGCCCCTTTGGGAAGGAATCTTTGCTCGCAACGGCAAGCGATTCGGCCTGCGTTACATCATGACTGGGATCAGCGAAGACTTCCGCGCAGGGAGCGGCTTCATCTCGCGCCCGGGAATCGTGCACGCGGGTGTGGACCACCGCGGGACCTGGTTCGGCGAGCGTGGGTCGATGCTCGAGACACTGACCGGTGACATTCTGCTCGACGATCAGTGGCAGTACTCGCATTTCTTTCGTCGTGGCGACGCGCAGGACAAGAAGCTTCACCTGAGCAGCAGCGCAGGACTTCGCGGCGGTTGGACCATTGGTGCCGGATTTTATCTGGAGACATTCGGCTTCGACCGGGGGCTGTACTCGAGGTATCGCGTTCTCTCTCCGGCGGGCGACACGCTGCCGTTCGTGGGCACACCGCGGATTACCAACCACGACTATGTGTTCTCGTTGGCGACGCCGCAGTGGGCGAGGTTCAACGCGAACTTCCTGTATATCGGCGGACAGGACGAGAACTTCTTCGAGTGGGCACAGGCAAACATTGACTACGCGTCGCTCACGATGAGCGTCCGGGCCAGCCAACGGGCGCGCATTGACGGAAACTTCCAGTATCAGGACTATTGGCGTCGCACGGATCACAGTCTGGTAGCGCGCAACATCATCCCTCGCGTGAAGCTCGAGTATCAGCTCACGCGCGCGATCTTCATGCGCCTGGTGGGTGAGTACGATCTCAGTGAGCACGACGATCTGCGTGACGAGACGCGCACGTTTTATCCGCTAATTATCGGGGGACAGCTCGCGACTGCCGTGCGTGCCAGAGGGCTGCACGGCGATTATCTGTTCTCGTACCAGCCGACGCCGGGGACGGTGCTCTTCCTGGGATACGGCAGTCAGGCGGACGGAATTCCCGATCCGGCGCAGCGATTCAACTGGCAGCCGCTTAGGCGCACGTCTGATTATTTCTTCGTGAAGTACAGTTACCTGCTGCGGATGTAACACGGCAGGCCCACCGCGCAGCTCCCGGCTGACTGGGGTGAGGGCCTCAACTTTGCTGGATTGGTCTCACCTCAATCGGGGGTGACGAATGTTCTTGACGATTGGTGTCGTGCTGCTGGTCCTGTGGCTGCTGGGATTCTTTCTTCTGAAGAAAGCCGTCGGTGGCCTCATTCACATCCTATTGATCATCGCCGTGATTGTAATCGCGGTCCATTTCCTCCGTGGCGGCTGATACGCATTGCTCGCATTGCTTACTTCGCCGCTCGTCCAGGAGCTTGTAGCGGTCGAAAGAATTCGCGGGTGACCGAGCGGTGATAGTCATCCCGGATCGATCAAAAGAAGCTCGGGGTAATTCCGGAGGCGGATCTCGAACCTCGGCGCGCAAGTTGCGCGTCCAGACGGCGAGAGTCCTTTCATTATGTGCGGGTTGTCGCTTCCTCGCGCATTTTCTCCCGTCGCTCAGGTACGCAATCATCGCACGAGTCCAGGATCCGGCGCGCTCAGTTCCTTCGCTGAACGATCCGCGGGAATCCCTCCCGATAGACGTCTCAGGCCCCGCCTCGCTCGCTTCGAGTAATTGGCTGCGCTACGTGATCCGCGTTGGGCTGCTGGCGGCGACCTATGTCCTTGCCGGCAGACTCGGCTTCACTGCGTCGGCTGTCCATCCGATAGTCTCCTCGGCGTGGCCGCCTTCTGGCGTTGCCCTCGCGGCCCTGCTGCTGATGGGCACTCGCTACTGGCCTGGAATTGCTCTCGGCGCGTTCATCGTCAACCTGACCGCCGGGATTCCGCCGCTCGCGGCGACGGGGATCGCCGTCGGGAATACTCTCGAGGCACTCGTGGCCGCGTGGCTGCTTACGTCCTTCGCGGGATTCCGGTTGCCGCTCGAGCGGTTGCGAGACGTGTTCGCGCTCGTGGTGCTAGGAGCTATCGCAAGTACGCCCGTGAGTGCAACCGTTGGCGTGACTATGCTCACCCTGTCGGGTGGCGCGGCAGGAATTCCGTTGGGAACGATTTGGCTCGCGTGGTTCCTGGGCGACGCAATCGGCATCCTGCTGGTCACACCGCTCATTCTTACATGGGCGGCCGGAGCTCGGTTGCGGCTCTCCGCGCGCGATACGATCGAGGCAAGCTTGCTGGTCGCCGTTCTCGTCGCGTTTACGGTTGCGCTCTTTCAGACGCCGTTCAGCTATGTGTACGCAATCTTTCCGGTGACAATCTGGGCGGCCCTCCGGTTCGGACCCCGTGGCGCGGCGACGGCAAGCTTTATCGTCTCCGCGCTCGCGATCGGGTACACCGTGCGCGGCGTCGGCCCTTTCGCGACCTCGACCGCTGTGAACAACCTCTTCGAGCTCGAAACCTTCATTGGTCTGCTAGCGCTCACGACCTTGCTTCTCGCCGCGGCGATCGCGGAGAGGCGGACGGCGGAATCCGCCCTCAAGCGATCGCGACAGCAGCACCAGGACATCGTTCACTACGCATCTGTGGGAGTGATTCAGACTGATTCCGAGGGGAAGATTCTGCTGGCGAACCCAGCGCTTGCGCGCATCCTCGGGTACGACGGACCGGAGCAGTTGGTAGGTCGCAACGTGGCCGACGAAGTGTACCTGGACCAGACAGAGCGTGCCCCGATCATTGCCCGATACGAACTTGTCGCCGAAGGCGACGCGGTCGAGGTGCAATGGAAACGCAAAGACGGATCTCCGATCTGGATCGACCTGCATGGGCGCTCGGTGAGGGACGGCGCGGACGGGACCTCGTACTTCGAGGGCTTCGTCTACGATCTAACGGGCCGTAAGAATCTTGAATTGCAATTCCGACAAGCGCAGAAAATGGAAGCGGTGGGCCGGCTCGCGGGCGGAGTGGCGCACGATTTCAACAATCTTCTGACGGTGATCGCAAGCTGCACCGAGTTCGTCCTCGGCGACCCAACTCTTGCCGATGAACACCGGAACGACCTCGGCGAAGTAAAGAAGGCCACCGATCGCGCAACATCTCTCACGCGTCAGCTGCTCGCATTTGGACGCACGCAGGTGCTGCGCCCATCGACGATCAATCTGAATGATCGCCTGGCGGAGCTTCTTCCCATGCTCAAACGATTGTTCGAGACGACGATCGAAATCAGAATCGAAACCGCCCCGGATATATGGGCAATTCGCGCCGATCCGGGCCAGATCGAGCAAGTGCTTCTCAATCTCGCCATCAATGCGAGAGACGCGATGCTGGATGGAGGAACTTTGACGTTTGCGACCGAGAACGCTGTCGTAATAGCAGAGCGCCCCACGTCAAATCAGGAATACACGATGAAGCCCGGCGATTACGTTCTGCTTAGAGTTCGGGATACTGGCGTCGGCATGGACGAGGACGTCCAGCGCAAGATCTTCGAGCCTTTCTTCACCACAAAGGAGATCGGAAAGGGCACGGGTCTCGGTCTCGCGACTGCGTACGGTATCGTGAAACAGAGTGGCGGCTATATCAAAGTGCGCACTGCACCTGGGAAGGGCGCCGAGTTTTTGATTTATCTGCCGCGCACTGAGGCCGTACCCGACAAGATCGTGTCTCCGCAGCCCCGGGACTCTCGCCCTGCCAACGGCACAGTGCTTGTCGTCGAAGACGAAGCTGGGGTGAGACAGGCGTTACAACGAATTCTGACCGCCGATGGATATGCGGTAGTCACCGCGGCAAACGGCGCCGAGGCATTGGAGGTGTTCGCCGCACGCAGGCAGGATATTGATCTTCTAATCACCGACCTGGTCATGCCTGCAATGGGTGGGCGTGAGCTGGCGCGACAATGTTCCGCGCTGCGTGACACGCTTAAGGTTATCTACCTCTCCGGCTACACGCGTGATTCCCTCTTGAGCCAGCAGACGTTCGAAGAGGGAACGGAGTTTATCGAGAAGCCCTTCACCCGCGACGCAATCCTCGAGCGCATAGCGCGGGTTCTGCGAGCTTAACGAGCTTCGTGAACCGCAGCTACGTGCGGGGATGCGCAGGCAACGCGCACACCTTTGTCCGCAAAGCGCGGACTTTTATCCGCGGAGCGCCGGAATCGCCAATAGAATCGCGGCAACAAGTCCGAGCCCCATCGATCCGAACCAGACCAATCGCGAACCCGTGAGTGCCGCGATCGCACCCAGCGCGATGGCTATCTGGAGCAGTGCGACTGCGGGCGCGTAAATCTGGTGCTGAGAGAGCAGAACTTCCGCTTCGTGCGACTTCTCATCTCGCTGGTGCTCGAGCTCGGTTGCCTTCCGACTGATGGAGTCCTGCTGGGCGAGGTAGCGCACTGATTCCGCCGCCAATCGCGGAGGAGGAGATTTCCCAGCGGCTTCCCATGTATTTATCGCACTCTCTGTGACGGCTCCTTTGATTCCCTTCGCCTGATAGTACGCCCACTGATCCGATGCCTGTGCCTGCAAGCGTGTCGCGTCGGTCTTCAAGACGAGAGCCTCGTTCACTGTTGCTCCCGCCTTGAGAGAGGCTATTGCAGCGAGTGCGGCGAGCAACGCCGTCGTCAGTGAGATCCAACGCAGGAACGATCCTCCGCGCTTTTCTCGCTGCTCGTCGATTTTTTCCCGGAGCGCGTCGGTGTCGATTTCGGTTTCTTCTGGCATGTTGAACAACCTAAACCCGGTCCAGTGTCGATGACACTGACCACGAGCCACATCCCAATCGATCTTGTTGCTGGCAGAATACCCGGAGAAGATAGGCGGCCATATTAGCAGGCCGCGCTCCTCCCGTTAATGCGCCGTCAACACCGAATTCCCGGATGCGTCCGCCGCCATACCGAATGCGGCCACATTAAGCCCGAGGTCCCGCCCGGCAACGACGTCGAAGTGGTAATGAATGCCGCTAACCTCGCGCGAAAGCCCTGCCTCCGCGACCATCGCCTCGAAGTGCGCGCGCCTCTCGGGAAACCACGTGCTCAATACTTCCCCGGCCGAAGAAGACACGCAGCTGTGGCCCGACGGATACGACGGATGGTTGGGCTTCCCGACCGAAGCAAGGGGTATGATCCCGGGGTCCGCTTGCCACGGTCGAATTAGCCAATAGTGGAGCTTCGCGTCCCAGCAGCCGATCTGGGCATCGGCCATCGTGGCACTCAGCAGCGCGTAGAGGTGTGTCGCCGCGCGCTCCGACAGACCGTGCGAGGCGATTTCTTCCGACGCACGCTCGAGCCAGAATCCCGCGGCGGTTTCTGTGCCTGCGGCGAACGCCCAAAATGCGGCGATGTCTGAGTGTTCCTGTGTTGGGTGGTCCGAGAAATCCCGGATGGCGTGGAGCGCATTCAGGAATTCCGTGGAGCCGAAGGCAGGCGGCGGCCCAGGTCGGAACTGACTCGCGGAAGTCAGGAACCATGGAAGGACTCTCGGAAGCTGCCCACCATTGATTGTGGCGGGGTTCGTATTGCTGGTCCAAACACTGGGACCCGGAGGAGGGATCACCGCGGTGGTCGGATCGCTGAAATGGTCGCCGATCGCGCGCGTGACTATCTCGGCGCCGACGGCGCGACCTATCGCTTCGCCCGCCAGGAACGCGGCGCGCTGTGGCCCGGGAGTCGTGAGGTTTTCCTGGGCGGTCACCATGTCCTCGAACGCCTGCATCTGGCTGGTGCTAGGGAACAGGTAGCTCAATACGACCGCGGACGCGCCAGCTACTGCACCCCGATCGGCTTCGAGTCGCGGACGACCTCCGGCGCCGATGCCGTTACCGGTGCTCGCACTTTGGACAGGGGGATCGCCGATCGCCGCCTCCGCTTTCTGCACGGCCAGGTACTGGGCGACACCGAGCAGCGGGTAGGCGTGGCCGCCCCTGATCGGAATGAACTGCCCCAGTGCGACGTAGTGGACGGCCGTCTGCAGCCAGCCCGGGCTCGCCAGGCCTTCAGTGAAGGGAAGGCCGCGCGATGCATCCAGGCTCGCATTGAGCCCCGTCGGCGCTGGCTGATCTGTCGCGCACGCGTTGATTAGAGCCGCGGTGAGGAGTGCCGCGGCAGTCCGCGCGATTGCGCGCGGAGCGTGAGGTAGGAAAAGCGAGGGGCGGAAGGCCATGTTGTCTCCTTGTGCGATGTATGCACTGCGCTTGCGACGCAGAGTTGGTCGCAAGCAAAAAACCGGCGTAAGGATTGTGTTAGCACAATCCCACTCAGCCGGTTTCGCGATTGGCTCCGCCCAGGACATTGGCGACCATTTTGGAGACAACTCGCCCTGGGTTTCTTAGCCGCTGGTTGGCCCCACAATACTGCTTAAAATTTTTGCGTCAAGAGTGTCAGCCGTGAGGCGGTCGCAAAGCAAAGGAGCTGGCGCTGACACGAAAAGCGCAGTTACTGAAACAGAATCGACATTTACACGAGGCTGATTCTGATCCATGGTAGTCCCGTACGCAGGTCGGGAAGTGCCCGCGCACCATACTCCAAAAGGAGGTGCGATGAGTGTGAGGAAAGTAGTCCTCAGCGCAGGAATAGTTGGCTGGCTCGCGGCAGCATTTGGCTGCGACTCCGTCCAGGCGAGCGGGGGCGATGGCAGCGAAGACGGTGTCCTCGCTGACGGCACGTCTTCCGGCACGGCGCACGTCTACGACCGATACACCGGGTCAGACGGCTCGGCGATTTCAGTCGGCAATTACGATGCAGGTGGCG
>DASWGL010000229.1:0-2616 GCA_036393735.1 Gemmatimonadaceae bacterium
CCAACAACTACGGTCCGCCTTACGGCGCGGCCGAAGAGAATTTCGGCCGGATCATGCGCAAGGACTTCCGCCCGTACCGGGACGAGCTGATCATTTCATCCAAAGCCGGCTGGGACATGTGGCCGGGCCCTTATGGACAACTCGGGTCGCGCAAGTACCTGCTCGCCAGTCTCGAAGCATCGCTGAAGCGGCTGGGACTGGACTATGTGGACATCTTCTACTCTCACCGTTACGACCCGGATACGCCGTTGGAAGAGACGATTGGAGCGCTGGATACCGCGGTGCGACAGGGGAAGGCTCGCTATGCCGGTGTGTCGTCGTATTCCGCCGATCGCACGCGCGAAGCCGCGGCCATCGCGCACAAGTTGGGCACACCTTTAGTCATTCATCAACCGTCGTACTCGCTGCTCAACCGCTGGGTGGAGGGCGGACTGACCGATGCTCTCGCCGAAAACGGTATGGGTGCGATCGCATTTACCGCGCTTGCCCAGGGTCTGCTCACGAACAAGTATCTCGATGGAACTGCAGACGTCCACCGCGCCGCAGCTCGACCGACGTTCAACACCGCGGTTCTTACAGAAGAGACTTTGGCGCGGATCCGTGGGCTGAACGAGATTGCCAAGGCGCGCGGTCAGACGCTCGCACAGATGGCGCTCGTATGGGTGCTGCGCGATTCGCGCATCGCCTCGACTCTCGTGGGCACCTCGAGCGTCCCGCAACTCGCAGAGAATCTGGCTGCGCTCGATCAACCGAATTTCACATCGGAGGAGCTCGCAAAGATCGACCGCTTCGCCGTCGACTCGGGAATCGACCTTTGGCGCTCATCTTCAGAACTCTGAGGGAAAGCATGACGACAAAGTTGGGCTTCATCGGCATGGGACACATGGGCAGTCACATGGCCACGAGACTGATCGGCGCGAAGTATGCCGTCACGGTGTACGACCGCTCGAAGGAAAAGTCTCAGGCAGTCGCGGGATCGCGTGTTGCCGAATCTCCGAAGGACCTGGCGGAGCATTCCGAGGTGGTCCTGATCTCGGTGACTGATGACGCGGCCGTGGAACAGGTCATGTTCGGACCGGACGGAGCGCTGGCAGGTTTGCGCGAGGGATCGCGAATCATCGACATGAGCACGGTCTCTCCGGGCGCCTCACGCCGTCTGTACAAAGCGGCGCGCGAGAAAAGTGCGTCGATGATTGATGCTGCCGTTTCGGGAAGTGTGCCGCAGGTGGATCAGGGCAGCCTGGTCATCTTTGTCGGCGGCGATCAGCAGACCTATGAGCAGTGCCGATCCATTCTGGAGATCCTCGGACAACACATCTTCTATATGGGCTCCAGCGGCATGGGGACGACCATGAAGCTGGTGGTCAACACCCTTCTCGGCCTGGGCATGCAAGCTCTCGCGGAAGCAATCGCTCTGGGTGAGAAGGCAGGTTTGGAAAAAGGCCTGCTCCTCGAAGTACTGGAGCAGACGGCTGTGGTGTCACCGAGTCAGAAGTCGAAGCTGGCGAATGTGAAGAGCGAGCAATATCCAACTCTGTTCGCTCTCTCGCTCATGCACAAGGACCTCGGCCTCGTCATGAGGCAAGCCGCTGAGATCTCGGTCTCCATGCCCGCAACGGCGGCGGCGGAACAGATGTACACAGCCGCGATGGCAAAGGGTAGGGAAGAGGATTTCTCCGTCGTCATCCGGCTCATGGAGGAGCTTGCCGGAGCGGCCACGTCATTCTGAGCCGGCGCACGAGAGGCGGCTCAGAATTTCAAGAGCGCTCCCAGCTGGAGCTCTCGCCCCGGCAGGGGCACGAGGACGTTGCCGAACGTCGTCGCCTTCGCTATGTGTAGTTGGCCTGGAACTGGCGCTTTTCCAGCGACAGGATCGCGGCGTCGTACTTGCCGTCGTAGAAGGAGCCGTAGGTCCGCTGAAGTAGCCCGCCGTTGGTCGTGACCGGCGCGCACAGTGAAGAGCGGTATCCGCGGCGCTTCACTGAATGACGATCCCAACATTTTGCTGATGGTTCTTCGCCGCGTTTGCCGGTGATCATTCGACCGGTGCTCATGTGTCCGTCATTCTCAGCATCGGGCGTCATGAGATTTGCACTGAAATCGTGCAGGAGACCCCTGGCTGACGCGAATATTGTCGGGGAGCGTGCCACGTCGAAGCGGATCGAAGTATTCGAGCTTCGGATAGCCGGCGAACAGCCGCTCCGAGAGCGGCTCCAACAGCCGCCGTCCGAGGTCGTTGTCCCAGTGGGGCGGCGCGAGCGTCAGAGCAGTGAAGATGCGCAGCTCGATGCGCGGATCTTCGCGTGCCCGCCGGAAGAATTCGTTGACGAGGTGATTCGGCTTCCCCAATCCCAGCGGCGTGCCGAGGTGGATCCGTCGGCCAATTCTTTCGATTGAGGAAGCCGGTGCCTTGCGGGATCTGAAACGATTCGCGACCATATTCGTTTCTGCGGTCTGGCGCAGATAACGAAGTGCGTGGTGCAAATCGCTCTGGAGTGCGCGAATCTCAGCGAGCACCAGCGACGTATGGTGAAAATGTCCCGCGCGTTGGTCGGCGGTTCAACTCATCGGCGACATGCCATGAGCGCGTCGACGATGACCGGGGACGATTCAGAA
>DASWGL010000230.1:0-1980 GCA_036393735.1 Gemmatimonadaceae bacterium
ATCGATCCTTCACCGACTGCCGATGCCACGCGTTTGACGTTGCCGCACCGAACGTCACCCACGGCGAACACGCCCGGAAGTGAGGTTTCGAGCAGATGGGGTGAGCGCTCGAGCGGCCATCCGGCAGCGGCGAGATCTTCCTTGGTCAGGTCCCATCCGGTCTTGATGAAACCTTTCGCATCGAGCCCGACACGGCCATTCAGCCAAGCGGTGTTCGCTTCGGCCCCCGTCATCAGGAATACGTGCTTAAGATCGTGACTGGTTACCGTGCCGGTGCCGTCGCGCCACCGGACACGCTCAAGATGTTCGTTTCCCTCAAAAGCCACAATCTCGGTTCTTGTCTTGAGCTGGATTGTTGGGGTCTCCTCTATGCGTCGAATCAGGTATCGCGACATGCCCGCCGAAAGACTGCTGGAGCGAACGAGCAGATGAACGCGTTTCACCGTCTGCGCCAGAAACACCGCGGCCTGGCCGGCCGAGTTCGCTCCGCCAACGACTATGACTTCATCACCTTCGCAGAGTTGCGCTTCCATGAAGGTCGCGTTGTAGTAGACACCCGCACCTTCGAACTGAGCGAGATTGGCGAGCGACGGCCGATGGTATCGAGCCCCAGTGGCAATGACCACTGTGCGAGCCGGGATGGTCACGCTGTCGTCGAGTCTGACGCCGTAGGCGTTGTGTTCGCAGACCAACTCCGCGGCGCCTTTCGCGATCATAACCTCGGCGCCAAACTTCTGTGCCTGGGCGTAGGCGCGTCCGGCCAGCTCTCGCCCTGAAATCCCCGTTGGAAATCCAAGATAGTTCTCGATTCTCGAGCTCGTGCCCGCTTGTCCCCCAGGCGAGTTCGCTTCGATAACCAGCACATCGAGTCCCTCGGAAGCCGCGTAAACGGCGGCCGCAAGACCTCCTGGCCCGCCGCCGACGATGACGACATCGCGCCGGTGGGTGTGATCGATTCCCTTATTGAAGCCGAGACAGTCGGCGATCTCCTGATTGCTGGGATTCTTCAGCACCACCTCGCCGCGGCAGATCACGACAGGTATCTCCGCCGGCTCCACGTGAAAGCGATCGAGCAATTGCCGTACATCGGCGTCCCGGTCAAGATCGAGGTACTTGAAGGGGTGGCCGTTGCGCGTCAGGAATTGTTTGATTCGTAGCGTTGCCCCGGACCCGAGGGAGCCGATGAGCAGCACGTCACCAATCCCATGCGCAATCACCGCGACCCGTCGATGGATCAACGCTCTCATCAGCACTTCGCTGATTTCGGCGTCGGTTTGAATGAGGGCGTGCATCTGGTCGCGTGTCAGTTGGACGACTTCGCCAGAGTCCCTCACACGGAGGCGCATCTGCGCGGGGCGACCGAGGATCATACTGATATCACCGGTGAACTGAGCAGGCCCGACAATCGCGACCAGAATCTCGTCCAGAACCGATGGGCGAATGACCTCGATCTGACCAGCCTTCAGTACAAAGAACGGGACGTTGGTTTGGCCGCTGTCGATCAAGACTTCGCCGCTGGTGATTGGACGAATCACCCCGTGCGAAGCAATCCGTGCAATCTGCGCGGAACTCAACACCGGAAACAGGAGTGCGGCATTCTCGGAGCTTGAGAGCAGAGTCGAGGGTGGGGTCTCAGTCACACGCAACTCGCTTTGGGCAGCGCATCCGGGAAACGCCCCTTCTTGTCGTCGAAGGAAACGTCGGCAAGCTGCTTCAGGAATTCGAGAAACTGCGTCGCGTGGACGATGGAGTATAGGATTGAAGATCCTTTGATCAGTTTCTCCCGAGCAATTTTCGACCGGAAGTAGCCGCTTTCGGACAGGCGCTCCGCTCCCACGACCGAAAGAGCATCGTGTCTTACCCCAGCGGCTGCTTCCTGTGCGAGCAGATTGTGGGTTGAGGCCTCGAAGAACTTCATCATGGCGGCGTCTTCAAAGGAGGTAGAGTTCGATAGGTTAACTACTCTTGTCATCTATTGCA
>DASWGL010000231.1:0-2476 GCA_036393735.1 Gemmatimonadaceae bacterium
CGCCGCCAAGCGGAGTATGAAGACCTGAAAGGCCGCGTGACCTACGATGTCCGCGTCGCATGGCTGGATTTGACAGCGTCGGATTCTAGCGTAAGGATTGCAGAACGGAACAAGTCGCTGGCTGCGCGGGCTCTAACGCAGTCTCAGGACCGGTACACGAACGGCGTCACCAACTATCTCGAAGTGGTACAGGCCCAGGAGGCAGTCACCGTCGCCGCCGAGAACCACATTCAGAGTCTGTTTTCCTTCGACGTGGCACTGATTTCTTTTGCGCGTGCCGTCGGCAGTGCGGAAGTGAGGCTCCCCGAGCTTCTAGGAGGAAAATGACATGGCAACGACCATCGAAACAGAAGTCGAGGATTTGCAAGAGGTCGTTCAAAAGCGCGAGCCTTCCGCAAAATCTGGCAGCGAGAAACCGGAATCTACAAGCGGTGTCCCGAGCAGACGGTTCTCGCGATGGATCTTAATCTTGATCGCGGCGATCGCCGTGGCTGGAGCTTCGCTTTGGTGGGTGCGCTTCCAAAATTACGAATCCACAGACGACGCGCAGATTGAGGGGCACCTGGACCTAGTAAGCTCTCGTATCAGCGGAACCGTCCTCTCGATCAATCCGAAAGTGGAGAACAACCGATTCGTCGAAGCGGGAACGCTACTAATGGAGCTCGATCCGCGTGATTATGCGGCTGAACTCGAGCACGCAAAAGCGAATCTTGTGACAAAAGTCGCGGAGGCGCATTCGGCCCAGGTGACGGTTCCAATCGTGGACGCGAGCGCATTCGGCCAACTTCATTCCGCGGAGGCTGCCAAAGCGCAAGCGCTGGCGAGCGTCGAATCCGAGCGGGCGAACCTGGTTGCGGCACAGCACAAATTGCAGCAGGACGAAGCCATCTACGCTCGCGCCGAACGGGACCGGGTTCGCTATCAGGCGCTCGTAGAAAAGCGCGAGATCTCGAGGTCCGATTATGACGCGCGCGAAACGGAGGCCGCGGCGGCCGCCCAGGCAGTGGAAGCCGACCGCGCCGCTATTGTTTCGAGAGAACAGAAGATCGCTGAAGCGCGCAGCCTGGTCGTTCAGCGGGAGGCGCAAATCGAAGCCGCCCACATCGCGCCGCAGCAGGTTACTGACGCTCGCGCCAAGTCGGAATCGGCCGGAGGACACATGGAGCAAGCTCGCGCCGATTTACACAGCGCGCAGCTCAATCTCAGCTACACGAAGATCTACGCTCCGGTCAGCGGCGTGATTGGAAGGAAAACGGTTGAGCTCGGTCACCGCGTCCAGCCGGGACAGGGCCTGCTCGTCATTGTTCCACTGGACGACATCTGGATCACCGCGAACTTCAAAGAGACGCAACTCAAACGGATGAGGCCTGGCCAACTTGTGACAATTCGCGTCGACACTTTCGGACGGAACTACCAAGGGAAAGTGGAGAGTCTTCCAGGCGCGGCCGGTCCGCTTTTCAGTCTGTTTCCTCCAGAGAACTCGACCGGAAACTACGTGAAAGTAGTGCAGCGGTTCCCGGTGCGAATTCGGCTCGATAAGCATCAGGATGCTGAGCATCTATTGCGGCCCGGCATGTCGGTCGAGTCAACCGTAGATGTTCACTGAGGGGCTGTCATGTCGGACGTGAAACCAGCCATCAACCCGTGGTTCATCGCCGTTACAGTCACGCTTGCGACGTTCATGGAACTGCTCGACACCTCGATTGCTAACGTCGCCCTCCCGTACATCGGTGGCGGCCTCGGCCGAAGCTATGACGAGGTTACCTGGATTCTCACCACATATCTTGTCGCCAACGCAGTCATTTTGCCCATGTCGGCTTGGCTGAGCCGCGTCTTCGGCAGGAAGACATACTATCTCGGCTGCGTCGCGCTGTTTACGCTGACCTCACTCTTCTGCGGATTCGCGCCCAGCCTGGGGATCATGCTTTCCAGCCGCGTACTACAGGGCCTAGCCGGCGGAGGCCTGGCTCCGGTATCCCAGGCGATTCTGGTGGACACATTCCCGCCAGCCAAACGCGCCTCGGCGTTCGCTCTATACACGATCGTAATCGTGACCGCGCCGGCCATCGGGCCGGTCTTGGGCGGCTGGATCACGGATAACTACAGTTGGCGTTGGATATTCTTCATCAATATCCCAATCGGTTTTTTGTCGTTCTATCTGAGCAGCAGGCTAGTCAAGGATCCACCCGCGTTTGAAGCGGAGCGAGCCTCGGTACGCACCAACGGCAAGTTGCACGTCGACGGTATCGGAATCACTCTGATTGCCCTGGCGTCGGCGGCGCTCGAAGTGGCGCTCGATCGCGGCCAGATCGACGACTGGTTCGGGAGCACCTTCATCTGCTGGATGCTTGCAATCGGAGCAATCGGATGGATTGCGACAATAGCGTGGGAACTTCAGCGAAAGGAGCCCGTGATCGACTTCCGGCTACTGGCGAGCCGCAACTTCGCCATCGCAAGCGCACTGTTCCTCGTATTC
>DASWGL010000232.1:0-3365 GCA_036393735.1 Gemmatimonadaceae bacterium
GCGGGTGATTGCGCGGAAGCGGTTGAAGCGAGCGCCCCGCAGAAAACAACGAGTTTGCTAATTGTTTTTGTCATGAATGAAAGGATAGTCGTCACTGCCTGTAGATCGTCCCGTCCTTCATCACCAGTTGCACGTTGCGAATCGCCGAGATGTCTCTGGTCGGATCGCCCTTCACCGCGATCAGATCGGCCAGATAGCCCTCTTTCACCTGCCCGAGCTGATCGCTCATGCGCAGCATCTTCGCGTCGATTGACGTCGCCGAGCGGAGCGCGGCCACGGGCGTCATCCCGTAAGCGACCAGCATCTCGAGCTCCCTCGCGTTGTCACCATGAGTGAATACGCCGACGTCGCTACCGTTGCAGATCGTCACGCCCGCGTCGAGTGCCGCCTTGAAGCTTTTTTTCTTCGCGACGATTGGCGCGGGATCAGGGTCGACTCCTTTCCGCCAGCCGTTGTACTGGAAGATCGCATCGCCGGCGGCGAGCGTCGGAACGAGACAGATGCCGCGGTCTACCATCATCTTGAAGACCTCCGGCGTGCCACCATCGCCGTGCTCGATGGTCGTGACGCCGGCGAGAAACGCTCGGCGCATGCCTTCAGCGGTTGTCGCGTGCACTGTAAGAGGGCGTCCTGAGCTGCTCGCGATGTCGACGGCTTCCTTGAGCTCGTCCAGCGTGAACGTCGGCTCGTTCTCCCCGTTCGGCCCCCAGCGGTAATCGGCGTAGATCTTCACCCAATCCGCGCCGTGCTTGATCTGATCGCGCTCCACCTGCGCCATCTGCTCGAGCCCGCTCGCCTCCTGGCCTCCCTGCGGGATGTCGTTCGTGTATTCGGGAGTGAAGCCAGCCGGTCCATAGGCGCCGGTGGCAACGATCGCTCGTGTGGAGACGAACATCCGAGGACCGGGGATGATGCCTTGATTCACGGCCTGCTTGAGCCCGACGTCGGCGTAGCCCGCGCCCTCGGTACCCAGGTCGCGGATCGTCGTGAAGCCGGCCATCACCGTCGCTCTCAAGTGATTGACTGCGCGCGCTGTGCGGAGCGCCAGCGATTCGTGGAGCACCTGGTCGTTCCATGAACTTTCGTTGTATGGGTGGAGCAGCACGTGCGAGTGCGCGTCGATCAGGCCCGGCGTCAGTGTCGTGCCCGGGAGATTGATCGTCGTCGCGCCGGCGGGCACGCTGATCTGACCGCGCGGGCCGGCGGCGATGATCTTGTTGCCGGTGACGAGGACTGCCCAACCGGAATGCGGCGCGTCCTCCACGCCGTCCCACACGCGGTCGGGAACGAGCAGGGTGGTGGTTGCTGGAATGGCGGGCTGTCGGACGCGCCCTTGTGCCGGAGCTGCGCACGGGATGGCCGTAGCGGCTGCTCCGACCAGCAATATGAGAGAACTCGCACGCATAACACGCTCGTTGTAAGTGATGAAACGGTGAGATCGGTGGCGCCTTCCGATAATCACGATGGGGCGAGGTCGTCGCTAGTCCCCGAGAAATTGCCGCACCCGCTATCTTCCGCCCTGGTCCCTCCGGAAATCTGCATGGAAATACCGCCGCCACGAGTTGTCAGGGAACAGCTCACGCGCTCGGAGAACCGAACGCGCGGTGTTGAAGACGGCGCATTGCGCGCTAGAATTCGGCGGATCGTGAATGAGCTGGTCAAATAGTGGAGACATCCGCGCGAGGCCACGCCAATCTCGCCGCCGGCCGGTGGAAATCGCTAAGCCTGGTCGAGCGACGCAGCCGTGAACCGCGCCCTCGAGCTGTTCGATCTCACCGCGGCTGATCACCGTTGGCGAGGACCCAGGCGCCGCGAGATTCTAAGGGCAAGAGAAGAATTCTGCGCGCTCTTCTGGGGCGACACCGAGCAGCCCGGCGCCGCTGCGT
The DNA here is from genome assembly GCA_036393735.1 of Gemmatimonadaceae bacterium. Classification (GTDB taxonomy): domain Bacteria; phylum Gemmatimonadota; class Gemmatimonadetes; order Gemmatimonadales; family Gemmatimonadaceae; genus UBA4720. Next base: position 1,887 of record DASWGL010000232.1, read on the forward strand.
CACTCAGCCGGTATTTTCTCCACTTCGCTGTCGCCGCGCGACGCGCCTCGGGTCGGGCAGCGCCTTCCGCACCGTGAACAGCATTCCCTTCACATTGATGTTGAAGATCGAGTCGTAAAGCTCCTCGGTGATCTTTCCCAGCGGCGCGTGGCGCGCGATGCCGGCGTTTGGCGAATACGATGCTTCAGAGAAATCGAAGCAACGCGTCCATCGTCTCTCGCGGATTCTCGTCCAGCAGCCAATGGCCGGTGTTGCGGAGAACGACGACTGTCACATTGGTTCCGACGAGCTTGATCTGCTGTCCCAACGCGACGCCATTGGCGCGCTCGCCTCCGATGGCGAGAATGGGCATGGTCAGTCGAGTCTTCGCTAGCCGGGCGAAGTCCTTCGCAGTTTGCGGGAACGACGCGAAGTATGCCCAACCGGCGCGCATGCGACCCGGCCTGGAGTACGCCGCGACATAGGCGTTGCGATCCGGCGGAGAAATGGAGCGAGTGCTGTCCGCCGCGAACTCGTCCCAATAGTAGTCGAAGTAGTTCCGCTCACGTCCTTTGACTAGCAGCTCCGGGCTCCGTCCATGAAAACGAAAGTGCCAGAGGTTGGGGTTGTCGTAGATGTCTCGCCAGTTGCCGACCCCAGGAAGAAACGCATCCATCTCCACCAGCTTCGTGGTCTCGGACGGGAACTGCGCGGCATATGCGTATGCGACCATCAAGCCGATGTCGTGGCCGACGACGCTCGCCTTAGTGACTCCGAGGGAGCGAGCGAGGGAGTGAATGCGAATCGCGGCGGTCTTCATGTCCATTCCGTTGGCCGGGATATCCGAGTCGCCGATTCCGGGCAGATCAGGGACGATCAGCGTGAATCGCTTCGCCAGTTCGGGCATTATCCGGTTCCACATGCGCGAGGTCTGAGCGTACCCGTGCAACAGGATCAACGCTGGACCGGTGCCGCCAGTTCGGTAATAGATCCGGGTGCCGTCAACCGTTGCGGTGTGGCCAACAAATGTCGAGCCCTGCTGGGTGGCGTTCACAGCACTCGGCGCCGCGAGTCCTGCTATCATCAAACCGGCAACCAAGTGAGCTGAAATCCGCATCATGAATGAGCCCTCGTAAGGATGTGAAACGACGCTGTCATGGTCGAGGCGAGCGGCTGGCTAGACTCCTGCGAGCTGCTTCACCGCGCGATCCGCCTCGCGGATAGAGTTACGATGATCCGACGCACCCGCAAGATCGGTATTCGCAAACGCGATTCGTCCGTGCGGACGCCCGCGCAGGACGTCCCTCGGCGCCGGCTTGCCGTTGACGCCGAAAAAGAACCCTGGCTGCGGGTTCACGTAGGCGTGTCCCCAACGATTGAGAATGATTCCGGCGATGTCTCGCCGCGGATCGAACCCGCCGGGCGCGAACATGTCGGCCAGCTGCTCGCGGAACGCCCGCTCGTACTGGGCGAACGAAGTGCCGAGCAGCTTCGCACGCC
>DASWGL010000233.1:0-1877 GCA_036393735.1 Gemmatimonadaceae bacterium
GATGGGGAAAGCCGCGCGCACGAGGGTGGCGAGGGAGTTTCCGGAAAGTGAGATGATCGAAGGTTTCGACCGCGCGGCCAACAACGCGCGCACAAAGGGCCGTCGTCAGGGGTGAGTCCCTCCAACCGCGGCTCCTCCGACGTAACGGCGGTGATCGCGGCTCACGATGAATCCGCGAACATAGAAGCCTGCGTCGCGAGCGTCGAATGGGCACGCGAGGTGATCGTCGTCGAGAACGATTCGCTGGACGACACAGTCGATCGCGCGCGCGGCGCCGGCGCGACGGTCATCAGCCCGAAGTTCACGACAATTGGAGCGGCGCGTAATAACGGGATCGGTCGAGCCAAGGCGCCGTGGATCCTTGTCCTCGATGCGGACGAGCGCTGTACGCCTGAGCTTGCAGAGGAGATCGGCCGGGTCGTTTCCCGGCCCGGCAACGCGTCAGCCTATCGCGTTCCGCGGCGCAATTTCTTTCTCGGCAAGGAGATACGTCACGGAGGGTGGGGGAACGACAAACCAATCCGTCTGTTCAAGCGCGAGCTGCGCTACAACGCGGATCTCGTACACGAGCATGTCGATGTGACGAGCGGAGAGATTGGTGAAGTCAAAAATAAGCTCCTCCATTACACGTACATTTCTCTGGACCAGTATTTTGAGAAATTCGACCGGTATAGCCGGTGGTGGGCGGAGCAGAATTTTGCCAACGGACGGCGGGGCACGGCCGGCGCTGTTCTCTTCAAGCCGCCGGCGAGGTTCGCAAGCATGTACCTCCTGAAGGGCGGATTTCGCGATGGCGCTCGCGGCCTCGTCCTGGCCTGCCTGGCAGCCGCGAGCGTAATGGCCAAGTACGCGCGACTTTGGGAACGATCGACTCGTAATGAGCGCTGAGGATCCGCACCAGACTTGAGAGTCCTCATCATCGGCAGCAATCAGCGGTGGCGGATGGAGAAGTGCACCGAGCGTGCTCTCAAGAGGGCCGGTCACAAGACGCTCGTGATCGACGACAAGCGCGCCAACCGCATCATCGGCCGCAAGCTCACGCAGAGGTGGGCGCTGTCACAGACGCGTCGGTTCAAGCCCGATTTTGTGTTCCTCGGCAAGTGCCACGGTCTCGATCTCGATACGGTCGCGACGATCATCGACGGCAAGCCGAACTCGATGTGGTATCACGATCCGCAATGGTACAAGAGTACGTACCGCCCCGAAGTCGCCCACATCGTGGCCGTTGGAAAACTGACGCAGACTTTTTTCGTTTCCGGCTTCGACGCCGAATGGAGGGCGCTCGGACTCCCGGCGAAGTTTCTTCCGTCGGCCGCCGACCGTGAGATCAAACCGGTGCCGCCGAAGAAACAATATCACTCGGACGTCAGTTTTATCGGCACTGGATACGATCCCTCTCGCGCTCAGTTCCTGCTGAAAGTGGCGAACAAGTACGACATCAAGGTCTGGGGAAAAGGCTGGGAGAAATGGCGCAAGCCCCTCAACTGGAAGGGACGCTCCGTGGAGGGATCGGAGTTCGCGGCGGTCTGTTCCAGCTCGAGTATCTCGCTGGGCATCAATCCCGATCGCGCGAAGGGTGGTAGCACCTACACGTCGGATCGCACCTGGATGGTGATCCTGGCCGGTGGCTTTTACCTCGGACACGGAACGCCCGGCCTCACCCAGATGCTCCGCGAGGGTGATCACTGCGCCTGGTACAAGGACATCGACTCGTGCCTCACCAAGATCGGCTACTACCTCGAGAATTCGGCGGCGCGCGAGCGCATCAGACGCGAGGGGCAGGTGTTCGTGCGCGAACACCACACGTTCGACCAGCGAATTCACAATCTGCTTTCCGGCGAAGCCTTCGTGAATCCGTTAGCATAAGGTAGTGACCT
>DASWGL010000234.1:0-1537 GCA_036393735.1 Gemmatimonadaceae bacterium
GGGACGCAACTGGAAGAGGCGTCGTGCGGCCAACGCGTCGTGATAGCTGGTGGATTGGTAATTCAGCATCACGTCGTCGGAGCACGGAACGCCCATGAAGTAGTTGCAGCCCGCAGCCGACAAGAGCAGCAGCAGGTTGTCGGCCGAGTTTTGATCGGCGGCGGCGTGATTCGTGTAGCAGACATCGCAACCCATCGGCAGGCCAAGCAACTTACCCATGAAATGGTCTTCCAGGCCAGCACGGATGATCTGCCGCTCGTCGTACAAATACTCAGGCCCGATGAAGCCGACGACACTGTTGACGAGAAAAGGCTGGAAGGCTCGCGCGACTCCGTAAGCTCGTGCTTCAAGCGTCAGTTGATCGACTCCGTGATGCGCTTCGGCGGAGAGCGCGCTGCCCTGGCCCGTTTCGAAGTACATCGAGTGATCCCCGACCCAGCGCACATCCCGTTGGCGATGATGATCGAGAACCTGTTCGTGGCCCTCGCGCAGCATGTTCAAAGTGATCCCGAAGGTGTGGTTGGCCGCTTCCGTACCCGCGACGGATTGGAAAAGAAGATCGACCGGCGCACCGCGCTTCAACGCGGCCAGTTGAGTCGTGATATGCGCGAGGCAGCAGACCTGCGTCGGGATTTCGTACGCGTCAACCAGGCGATTCAAAGCCACAAGAATCGAGCTGACTGTTTCCACCGAGTCCGTCGCCGGATTCACGCCGATGACTGCGTCTCCACAACCGTAGAGCAATCCTTCGAATGCAGCGAGAAGAATTCCGCCGATGTCGTCAGCCGGATGATTGGGTTGCACGCGGATGCCCAGCACTCCACGCTCTCCCATCGTATTGCGGCAGCGTGTGATGTTGCGAATCTTGGCCGCCGCGAGCACCAGATCCTTGTTGCTCATCAGCTTGGTTACCCCGGCGGCGACTTCAGGGATGATGGCCTGCTGGAGCGGTTGGAGCTGCGAGTCGGTGGTTCCGTCATCGAGGAGGAACTCGCGAAACTCGCCGACGGTCATGCTAGCGACGGCGCGGAAACCTTCCTGGTCGAATGTGTCCAGAATAAGACGGGTGACGTCGTCCTCGGAAGGGTCGATCAGAGGGCGGCGGACAATTTCATCCAGCGTCAAGTCCGCAAGTTTGCGCTTCGCCGCCACTCGCTCCCGTTCCGACCGCGCGGCGATGCCGGCCAACTGGTCGCCAGACTTTTCCTCGTTGGCTTTGCCAAACAATTCGCGGAGATCGGAGAAGTCAAAGCGCTCGATCATGGGATGACGCCCGCTCGGAGACACCATGTTACAGAAAACCTCGTGGACGACGCGCTAGACTTTTGGCTTCTACACAAAACGTAGAGCTGGCGCTGGCGGCAGCGCTCCAACCTCCGCGCCCAGCCGGTAGTACAGCTCAAGCCCCTCCAGGCACGGAGGGTCGAGATAATAGTGGATGCTATGTGTCAGATAGACGCGAATGATCTCGACCGTAAGGGCGAGGCGCGGCGCCCACTCCTGCGCGATGGCTTCGAGATTTTTCGGCGACAGCCCA
>DASWGL010000235.1:0-3616 GCA_036393735.1 Gemmatimonadaceae bacterium
AGCTACGACCCGCGCGCCAAGATCGTGAAGAAGCTGGCCGACGAAGTATTCAAGATCGTCGGCGTGGACAAGGATCTGGAGATCGCCCTCGAGCTGGAGCGAATCGCGCTCTCCGACGATTACTTCACTTCGCGCAAGCTCTATCCGAACGTCGATTTCTATACTGGATTGATCTACCGGTCGATGGCGTTCCCGACCGATTTCTTCACCGTGTTATTCGCGATCGGACGAATGCCGGGATGGCTGGCGCAATGGGAAGAGATGCTGCTCGACAAGGAGCAGAAGATCGCTCGGCCACGCCAGATATACATCGGGGCGCCGGAAAGACCGTACCGGAGTAAGCTCAAGGCGAAGTAAGAAATGAAACCGCTTCCCAGCCTCCCCGTCTGCGCCGCAGTCCTGTTTTGTGCCTGCGTCCGGACCAACGCCGCGCTCATCGATCCGAGTGTGCAGCTGGCCATGACATGTCCGGCCGCGATAAAGCTCTATACGACCCCCGATCGCGTCGGCCATCCCTATCGCGAAGTGGCGGTGCTCAACGCCAAAGGCGAATCCAACTGGTCGGACGAGGGCGATATGATCTCGTCGATGCGGGACAAGGCGGCGGAGGTCGGCGCCAACGGCATCATACTGAGCAAGATCGACGAGCCCAGCGCCCTCACGAAAGTGATTGGAGAGGTCGCGAAGACCGGGAGCCAGCGCAAGGGCAGCGCGCTCGCCATTTACGTCCCATCGGATTCCACGAACACCGCGACGATTTGCGCCAGGAAGAAGTGAGCCCCTGTTGTTTCAGTTCCATTCGGACGTCAGGTCGCAGCGCTAAGTTGCTCCACGCCTTCCGCCGCAAGCAGCGCCTTCTTCACACCCGGTAGCCCGCTGTAGCCCCCGATCGAGCCGTCGCTCATCACGACGCGATGGCATGGCACGACGACCGCGACTGGATTCGCTCCGCATGCCTGTGCAACGGCGCGTGTCGCCTTCGGGCGATTGATCGCCTGCGCCACGTCGAGATACGATCTCGTTTTTCCAGGTGGGATCGACAGCAGTTGACTCCAGACCTCGCGTTGGAAATCGGTGCCCTGCAGGTCGAGCGGGAGCGCGCTGTCGAGTTTGCGCCCGGCGATTCGCTCCCGGACGGTATCGAGGGCTGGTCTGAGCCCCGCATCGTCTCGCCTTAGTTCCGCCTTTGGAAATCTGGCGCGAAGGTGCTCCTCCGCTCCCGCGTCTGATTCGCGCAGGCTGACGATGCACAATCCCTTGTCGGTTGCCGCGACGAGCAGGCTTCCGAGGGGGCTCGTTCCAGTGGTGAATTTGATTTCCATTGTGCTTTCCCCTATTGATGCTAGACAGTATGTCGTGGCAGCGGCGACTCTGCCAGCAGTTGCTACGGACTCCTCATTGCGAGCGTCATCGGATGATTTCATGACTCAAATTAGCGCGAACGACGAGCTTCCTCGAAGGCTGAGGATGGTTACGCTTTCTATCGCTGCATGGGGTGGAATAGCGGTACTCTTTTCACTCCAGGGCATCTACGCCGTGGCGGCAAAGGGCGTCGCGCCAAGGTGGGAACATCTCGCTCTGGAAATGGGTGTCATGTGGGGGGCGTGGGCGATTCTTACACCCCTCATCTTTTTCATCGTACGCCGGTTGCCGCTCCCCTCGGAGCATCCGGGGCGGATGCTCCTTCATGTGCCGATCGGGATCGGAGTTGGTCTCTTGCACTCGCTCCTCGTCGCTTCCATTACGCCGCTGTTCATCTGGCGACCGTCCTTCGCGCCCATACGGGATATGTTTGCTGGAAGACTTGCCAGCGCCATCGCGTTTGAGACGCTGATCTATTTCCTGGTGGTGGCCGTGTTATACGCTTTCCTTTACGCGTCGGAGTCCAGACAACGCCAAATCGCGATGACACAGGCGGAGGCTGGACTGGCGCGAGCGCAGCTCGACGCAAAGGATCTCGAGGACAGGCGACGGCAGCTGGTTTTGCAACTGGAAGGGATCAGCAACGGAAGTCGGGAGTCCGACAGTCTCGCCGTGCCGGCACGCGATGGGGTGGTCAAGGTTCCCGTCGGCTCTATTGATTGGCTGCAAGCGGAAGACAACTACGTCCGACTTCACGCAGCCGGGCGATCCCACCTTGTTCGAACCACACTCGGCGCCCTCGAGAAAAAACTCGCCTCGCGCGATTTCGTGCGGATTCATCGGTCGGCCCTGGTTAGTGTGTCGAGGATTGCCAGGCTCAGGCGCCTCGCTTCCGACCGGTACGCCGTAGTCCTTACAAACGGTGCGCAGCTACGCGTGAGCCGAGCTTATCGAAAGCGGGTCGTTGATGCCGTGGGGACTCCACTCACCCCGGAATAGAGCCCGTTGGCCACATTTGGATTGGCAAGCGCATGATCGCTTCCATTCTTGCGGGTCATGGCTACCAGCCAACGTATTATTTCGATTGCGCGCACCGGTCTCGTCAGGGCGCGAACGGCAGCACTGGCGTCAACAGGACTGGCGGTCGCTCTGCTCTTTTGTATTCCGGCGGCTGGAAGAGCACAAAGCGCGACCTTCGCCTCCCTCAACGGCCAGACCGGACTACCAGTTCAGCGATTTGATGTCGACTGGCCGCATTCAGCGGTGGAGTTCTCGGTGCGCTTCATGGGACTTTCTACCGTCAGAGGAGCGTTCGCAAGATTTGGCGGCACTCTCATGTACAACCCGAGCTCCATCCCCGGATCCTCTGTTTCGGTCGTGATCGAGACGAACAGCATCAACACCAATGTCGAGTTTCGCGACAAGGACCTGAAGAGTCCGAACTTCTTCGATGCGGAAAAGTTTCCGCTTATCACGTTTCACAGCGAAAAAATCGAAAAATCGAAGGATGGTTTCGTGGCGCGCGGTCCGCTGACGATGCACGGAGTCACACACGCGGTCGCCGTGGAGTTCGTGCAGATACACCCAGTCTCGTCGGACGCTTGGGGCAACAAGCGCGTGGGCTTTGTCGGGCATCTGTCGCTCAACCGGAAGGACTACGGCATCCTCGGCACCAAATTCTGGAACTCCGAGTACGACCCGGGCAAGATGTCGGTCTCTGACAACGTGGATATCGATCTCACACTGGAGGCCGAGGTAAATCAGGTGGAGCGCTGGACATTTCCGAAGGGCGATTCTCTCCTCGCCGCCTCTGACACCAAGGGGATGAAGACGGTGCTGTCCGAACTCCGTGCGGCCGCGTCTGACACGACATCAGCCCTTGGGAAGGTCAGCGACGGCGCGCTGAGCGCCCTCACGGTGAAGCTGATGCACCGCGGCCGGTACGACGACGCGATCGATGCCTACAAACTGGCGATCGATCTGCATCCGAACGCATCGTGGGCATACGCCGGACTTGGTGAGGCGCAGCTCATGTCAGGCAGGAAGGCCGCGGCGGTGGAAAACTTCCGGAAAGCGCTCGCGAGCGACACCACCAATACCGTCGCTTACGAATACCTGCGTTACGTGCGCTGACGAACTGTACTAGGGCTTCCTCCGGACACACTCCACACATGCGAGCGTGCGACCGATGAAGCTTGCCCTGCCCGCTTCCGTCGTCAGCCACGGTCGCGTCTGCCAGGGAGGATCGTGCCTC
>DASWGL010000236.1:0-3764 GCA_036393735.1 Gemmatimonadaceae bacterium
CCCGTCGGCGCGTTGGGCAGGAACGGCTACGATCAGCTTCGCTCTGCCGGACTTCGAATCCCAGTACGCGTCGCCGACGATCTGATTATCTGATTTGAGTGCCGCCTGCCAGTCCGCCGGAAGCGGGACCTTCGTCACCTCGCCCGCGCTGGTGGCGATCACGTTGCCATCGAGGTCGAGCACCATGAGCTTCTCGAAGTCGCTGAACCGCTCGTGAAGCGAGACGAGATAATCACGCAACCGTCCTTCAGTCGGGGAGCCCGGCGTGTTGCGCGAGCCATGTTCGAGCGTGATCACGACCTCGTCCGATCCCGCGAAGACGCGGAGGTCGTACAGCCTTTCTCTCAGCCAGACGCCGGTTGCGCGGGCGCTCTGGGCGCTGCTCGAGAGCAGATCTTCGTCGATTTTCTTCTCGAGCGAGCGGCGATTCTGAGTGTAGAAAACGCCAAGCATGGTGCCCGCCGGCAGCAGCGCGGCGGCCACCGCAAACGCGAGAATTCTGCTGCGCAGGCTCTCGAGGCGCGGAAAGGGGAGGGGGAATTTGTGACGCGCACGCGGCGTGGTTTGAGCCGCGCTCGGAGCAGCGTTCATGTTTCCGGGTTCAGATGTCGGTTCGGGCATCGTCTATAGACGACTAACCCTTCGCCGGGCTACCGAGTCCTCAGCGGGGCAATTCACAAATTGCCCGATCCTTTGCGGAAACGTTTGTCGCGTACCTGCTCACAAACATTGCTGATTTCCGACATCGACCGATGCCTGTGTAACTCCTGAATCGGTAATGGGTTACCGGCTGGATGCGGCGGACTTCTGACGCGCTCCAATCCGAATGATATCGGCCATCTCCAGGACGTGTCTCGAGTATCCGTTTCGTGCCACCGCGAGCATCGCGCGCGAGAGCTCTTCGGTCGTGGTTACCATGGTCGGCGCGAGCCGCCTCAGGATGGGGTAGACCGGCTTCGTAATCGCGTAAGCCACGTTGTACCAGCGAGTCGATGATCGAATTCCATGGGGCGGGATCACCATGCCAGGTCGAAACATGTACGCCGCCTTGAACGGCAATGAAAGCAATGTGTTCTCGGTCCGTCCCTTCACTCGCGCCCACATCGCCCTGCCTCGTTCGCTGCTGTCGGTGCCTGCTCCCGAGACGTAAATGAAAGTCACGTCGGGGCTCGTCCGCAGAAGAGTCCTGGCGACGCCAATCGTCAGGTCGTAATTCACGCGAGTGTATTGCTCCTCGGTCATGCCGAGCGCCGAGACACCGAGACAGAAAAAGCAGGCGTCGAAGCCGGTCAATTGGTTCTCGAGAGGAGCAAGTGTCGTGAGGTCGGGGCGAACGAGCTCGGTGAGTTTTGAATTACTCTGACCCGTCGGCCGGCGGCCAACGGTGACAACTCTTGCCACGCCGGGATCGAGGAGACACTCGCGCAGGACGGCCTGGCCGATCATTCCCGTCGCACCAAAAAGGAGGACGTTCACGCCGCGCCGTCCAGGAATTCGACCACGCCCGTCTCCAGTGAATATTCGGCACCGACAACCACTAGACCCTGGTCGTGAATCAGTTCCTCGAGAACCTGGGAGCCGTGACGCAGGTGGTCTACCGAAGCGCGGATGTTGGCCCGGCCTGCTTCTCTGACCAAAGCATCCGAATCGTGTCTGAGCTCGGTTCTCAGAAGTCCCTCGACTGAAGGTCGCACCCGGTCGACGATCGCCCGCAGGTTGTGCGACTGGTTCTCCGTCGGCGTCCGCAGCTCTTCGAGTGTCGCCAGAATCGCGCCGCACTGCGAGTGGCCGAGTACGACGACGAGTCGCGTGGAGTACCGCGCCGCGGCGAATTCGACGCTGCCGACCTGGGAAGGAGCGACGATGTTGCCGGCGACGCGAATGACGAACAGATCCCCGAGACCCTGGTCGAACACGATCTCCGCCGGAACGCGCGAATCAGAGCAACCGAGGATAATGGCGAACGGTTGTTGCCCGCTCGCAAGCTCAACGCGTCGGGTGTGACTCACGAATGCGTCGGATCCGCGCACATTCGCGGCGAACCTGAGATTTCCCTCTCGCAACCGCTCGAGTGCTTGGCGTGCTGGCACCATCGATTAACGGTCCTCGCTACCGCGCGCGGGGCAGGTCAGGTGCAACGTCCGTCATCCTTTGGTTTTTGGGGCAGGAAGCTTGGTGGCGGCGCCCAGGCGATCAGGATCTGCGGATGCGGGATCGAACCAGTCATCCCGGACATCGAGCCGGAGTGTGTATGCGCTGTCCGGCGCGAACTCCTCACGGATGAGAGCCACCGAATCGGGCTGGGCCGTAGCAAGCTTTGTTTCAACCAGGCCGGCCAGTCGGGCGAGATCTGGGAGCGAGCCACGAATCGATTGGCCATCGAATCCCGCGGCTGGCCACGTCATTACTTCAAGAGACCCGTAGGGTCCGTATTGCTCGTATTCCGACTGCAGCGCGTGTCGCGGGTCAGCGACGTAAGCGAGCAGGAGGTCACGAAAGCGAAGTAGTCCGGCCCGGGAGCCCGTCAGGGTCCAGGTCCTGTCCCGATCGTCCAGCTCGCAAAAAAAGCCGAGCTCGCGCCACGCCTGCTTGATTTGCCCGGTCGTCAATTGGGCGGCCGGGGACTTCTCGACGAACGATCTGCGCCGATACAGGAAGAGGCCAACCGCGAACAGTATTGCGACGAATGTTAGGAAGCGCACGCGAACCCTCCAGGCATGCGCTAATCTAGCTCCCTTTGCGCGGGCGCAGATGACCACCCAGGCACGTCGCCCGGAGACGGGCGGGCGTTTGCCTGACTGAACAATCGCAGCTAAAATATTGCCGTTCGAGCACGTAAAGAGCTGGCCACGCTTCCGGACCCCCGATGCGCAATCGTGCTACGAGGCTTTACAACATCCTCAGGCTGCTCTCGCTCGCCTGCTTCGCGTTGCTCGCGATCGCTTCCCCAACGAATGCGCAGGGCCTTCGTGACCGGATATCGGAGCTCTTCATCTTCGGACCCGGACAACAGCCACTTTTCCTCGCCGGATCAGGGGATCCGAATAATCCCGCGACCTTGCAGGCCCACGGCCTCCATTTCATACCTTCTTCGAACGCGGAGAACGCGTCGCTGATCGCTTTCATTACTGATGCCCTCGGTGCCAGCGTCGCCAACATACCGATCGGCTCGACCAGCGGCGGTGTGACATTCCGCTTCGAGGGGGGAGCGCCGGTGGCAACGTCCACGTCGGCGGGACCGATCTTCGCCGAGCGGGCACAAACACTGGGGCGAGGTCGAGTACTGGCCGGCATTAGCAGAACGGGCTTTCGCTTCGCCACGTTGCGCGGCGTGGACATGGACAACATCGATCTGACGTTCACGCATCAGAACGTCAACTTTCCGGGGTGTGATGTCCAGTTCGGGGCCGACTGTTCGCTGTACGGCGTGCCGGTTCTCGAGAACGACGCGATGGATTTCCATCTGTCGATGGACCTCAGCGTGCAAGTCACGTCGATCTACGTCACATACGGCGTGTCAGACCGGTTGGATTTCGGATTGGTGGTGCCGATCGTACAAGCGGATTTTCGGGGCGAAAGTGAAGCCCAAATCCGGCCGTTCGGAGGCACGTCCGCGGCGCATTATTTTGCCGGTACACCGACTAATCCGGTTCTGACCGCGAGTAGGCAGAGTCTCGGCTCAGCGGCGGGCCTGGGTGATGTTGCGCTGCGAGCCAAAGTGAACCTGCGAGAGACACCAGACGCGGCCTTCGCGTTTCTGGTCG
>DASWGL010000237.1:0-3354 GCA_036393735.1 Gemmatimonadaceae bacterium
CGAATGCCGTCGAGGAGCTCAGACGAGCGCCGAGTCGCGCGACGCGTCGTAGATCGTTCGATCGGGCGGCGCCGCGAGCGCCTCCGAAAACATCGCCATCGCCCTGTGGACCGCGGGAGCCGACTCCTGTCGTTGGAGCGCCGCGGCGTCCTCGTAGATCCCGGTCGCGACGAACGAATCGGGGTCGAGAAGGTCCCGTGCGATGTCGAGACTGATGACGCCCTGCGTGGCTCGCGCGTCAGGGATGATCGCGGCGAGCGCGGCCAACACGTCGCCGGTCCGCTCGGGCTTGGAACGCATTTGCTGACGAAGAATGACCATTGGTCCTCCAGTGAGTGAGACGTTGAGCGAAGGATGCTCTTCGCGCATGCGAAGAGACGACCATCTTTCTTATTGGACCATCATCAGGACCTTGCCCCACCGCGCCAACGCGATTCGCGGCCGTGCGGCCCGCCTGCATCCAGACGCCAGTACCACAGCGCGAACACGAGAATATTCGTCATCCATAGCGCGGTCGCGGAGAGCAACAGCCGGATCGGCGGCTCGCGGTGCGAGGGAAGGGCGCCGATCAGAAGCATCAGCGACACGATCATTTGCATCGTCAGTAGCGGGCTAACCGCCAAGCCGAGGATGGGATTTATATGGCCTCCTCAGCACATCGCGCGGCAGCTCGCCATTCAGCCGCTGTCCGCACCGCGCGGGCGGGCAGCGGGCACCACTCCTACATAGCCCTAAGTCTGGGCGGCTACCGCGCCATTGAGCCCGTACTTCCGGAGTCGGCTATACAGCTGTGTGCGGGAGATCCCAAGTTGTCTAGCCGCTCGCGCCTTGTTGCCGGCGACTTCGCACAGCGCTTGTGTAATCGCCTGTCGCTCCAGAGCCCCCAGATCGGTGTTGCCCAACGGCGGACTATCCTCTGTGACTGTCAGCGAGAGGTGCTCGGCGTCGATGAACGCTCCTTCGCACACGATCGCTGCCCGCTCGAGCACGTTGCGAAGCTCTCGCACGTTGCCTGGCCAGCGGTAGGTGAGCAACGTGTCCTCGGCGCGGGAGGTGAATTGGACTGGCGGGCAGCCGCTCGTTCGCGCAAATTCCTCGAGGAAGCTGTGGGCCAACAGCAGGATGTCGCGGCCACGCTCACACAAGGGCGGGATCCGGATGTCGAAGACGTTGATGCGATAGTACAGGTCCTCTCTGAACCGGCCTTGCGCGACAGCGCTCCGCAAATCCTGATTGGTCGCGGCGATCACGCGTACGTTCACTTTGATCGGTCGTGTTCCGCCCAGGCGCAGCATTTCGCGCTCCTGAAGCACGCGCAGCACCTTCGCTTGCGCCGTCCGCGACATCTCCGTGACCTCGTCGAGAAAGAGCACGCCGCCGCTGGCTAGTTCGATCTGGCCAGGCTTCCGTTGTTGGGCGCCCGTAAAGGCCCCGCGCTCAAAGCCGAACAACTCTGATTCGAGCAGCGCCTCCGGGAGCGCCGCGCAGTTGATGGCCAGGAATGGCCCCCGTCTGCGGGGCGAAGTGGCGTGGATGAACCGTGCCACCACTTCCTTCCCCGTGCCGGACTCCCCCTGGAGGCAGGTCGTGGTCTCGGTTGACGCGACCTGACGGGCCCGTTTCAGCACCGCGCGCCATTGCGGACTTGCACCAATGAGGGTGCCTGTGGGAATTGGATCGTGAGCCTCCGACATGAACCGTGGCCGTAACTGTCCACCATCGGTGACGGGTTCGGCTCGGAGATAATCGGGAAGGCTGTCAACGACGCGCGCCACGTTGCATTCCATACAAACTCCTTGGTCGATCTACCTCGCAGCCCTAACCTCGCCGTCGCTCTCTCGTGATCCACTCACGGATGTATGTTGGGCAATTCCGGAGCTCGATGCCATCCGCTTCACAGCCCTCCAGAAAACGGACAGCGTCCTGATCCACGAGGGTCAGCTCGACCAGATTTAAGACGATACGGCGCCCCTTTCCTTCTGAGCTGAACAGCGCTCTCAGCTCGCCCAGGTTCTCCATGTCCATTCGACCGCTCACCTTGACGACGAACTCTCCGTTCTTGTCCCACGTGATCCTGAACATCTTTCCTTTCCGAAAGATTTCGCTGGCATCGCCGCCAAAGTGCACCGATCGCCGGAATGCATGGCAATTCCGACTCCACCTCGAACTGATTGATTTTGGGGACTTTCGCTCAGAACTTGAGGACGACTTCTCGCAATTTTGCGGAAAGTCGCAAGCAGCCCAGCGACCCGTTACGCTCTGAAGCGGTTCTTATTGATTCGTAACGACTTGATCTTTGATTCCAGAGTGCTTCCTGGAATACCCAGCTTGGTGGCGGCACCCGATGGTCCGGACACCCACCCACGGCTTTCGCGCAAGGCGCCCTCGATGATGTCTCTTTCCTGAACGGCTAGCTTGCCTAGGTCGAGGTGGGCTTTTGGCTCCGGTGAACGAGGGTGTCTCGAGAGCCAACTTTCATCCACTGAGAAAGTCTCTGTCTCACAAACGACCACCGATCGCTCAACGACATTCTGCAACTCGCGAATGTTGCCCGGCCACGGATATGACACGAGTAGATCCAGCGTTTTTTTGCTGATTCCGTGGATGCGCTTTCCAGCCTTCCGCGCGAAACGCGCGATGTAGTACTCAACCAGCAGCGGGATGTCCTCTCTTCGTTCCCGCAGCGGGGGAATCTCAATGGGGAACACGCTGAGCCGGTAAAACAGATCGCTCCGGAAGGTGCCCGCTGCGATGGCCGCGTCCAGGTCGCGATTCGTCGCCGCGACAACCCGCGCGTTGGTTCGGATCGGTTGATTGCCGCCGACCCGCTCGAACTCACGTTCCTGCAGCACGCGTAGGAGAGCCACTTGCGTTTCGGCTGGTAGCTCGCCAACCTCGTCGAGAAAGATGGTGCCGTCTGCCGCCAGTTCAAATCGACCGGCGCGGCGCCCTGATGCGCCCGTGAATGCGCCCTTCTCGTGTCCGAACAACTCCGAGGCGATCAACGACACGGGAATAGCCGCGCAATTCACACTCACGAACGCATGCGAGTACCGCTGCGACCGTTTGTGGATGGCGCGAGCGATCAGCTCCTTGCCCGTTCCGGTTTCACCGGTCAGCAGGACGGTCGAGTCCGTGGGCGCGACTTTCGTGACGCGAGACAGCACGGCTCTCAAAGCCGCGGATGCACCGACAACCTCCTCAAACATCGACGCCTGAGCGATCTCTTCTTTCAGTGCGATATTCTCATCGTGTAGGCGGTCTTTCAGGCGTGTGATTTCCTCGAACGCATTCTCCAACGCGATTCGTGCCTGCACCTGTTCTGTGACATCCATCGCCGTTCCGAGAAATTCC
>DASWGL010000238.1:0-7074 GCA_036393735.1 Gemmatimonadaceae bacterium
AGTGTCTCGGGGATCGCGATCCGCGTCGATGGCGGCCGCAACGTACGCATCCTCAACGCCCACATCCGCGGCTACAAGGTCGGGATAATCGCGCGCGGAACGCGCGGTCTGTCGCTGATCGACAACGATCTGAGCTACAACTGGAAGCCCAGGCTCTACAGCGTGATCGAGCACGAGAGCCTGATCGACTGGCTCTCGTTTCACCACAACGAGAAGGATGAGTGGGTCCGCTACGGCGCCGGCGCCTACCTGAGCGAGGTCGAGGCGGGCGAGATCAGCGGCAACACCGTCACCCAGGGAATGAACGGGCTGATGCTGGTCCGAACAAACGGTCTCCGCATCTGGAACAACAACTTCTCGTTCAATTCCGGACTGGGGATCGGTCTGTACAGATCCAGCGGCAACTCGATCATGCACAACCGCGTCGACTACGATGTGCGCGGATACAGCGAAGGATTCTATCGGCGCGGACAGGACGCCGCCGATCTTTTGATCTACGAGCAGAGCGACAAGAACATTGTCGCCTACAACTCGATGACGCACGGCGGCGACGGAGTGTTCCTATGGGCCGGCCAGAGTACGATGGACACGGGCGAGGGCGGCGCGAACGACAATCTCTTTTACGGGAACGATTTCAGCTTCGCTCCCGCGAACGGAATCGAGGCGACGTTCAGCCGCAACGTTTTCATCGGTAACTACGTCGAGGGCTGCGAGTATGGGATGTGGGGCGGGTACAGCTTTGATTCCCGGATCGTTGGTAATCGATTTCTCGACAACCGTACCGGCATCGCCATCGAGCACGGGCAAAACAACCTGATCGTCGCGAATATCTTTACCGACGATTCGACCGCTGTCCGCGTGTGGGGAGACTCGATCACGCCGTCGGACTGGGGATATCCGAAGCACCGCGACACGAGAAGCACGAATTATCGAATCGACGGAAACCTGTTCGGTCGCTCTCGCGTCGGCGTACGCGCCGCGAACACGAGTGGACTGAGCATCGTCAACAATCGGTTCGTCGAAACCGATTCTACTGCGGTGCTGAGTGATACGACCGGATACTCGTCCCTCGATAACACTGTCGAGCGAGATGCCCCCTGGCCTCCTCGCTTTTTGCGGCCCCCGAAGGAGCTGGTCGGCACCATTCCCCAACCGATAAAGAACGCGTTCCTGCCTGCGCGCCCCGACACGTCGATGGCGGGACGTCCACGCTCGGCAATCATCGTCGACGAATGGGGCCCTTACGATTATCGGTCGCCAAAGCTGTGGCCCGTCGACAGCGCTCGCGCGCTTCCATTGCGCCTTCGGACTCTGGGTCCGGCCGGCAAATGGCGCGTTGCGTCGCAATATGGCATCACCTCCCTGTCGGCTGATAGCGGAGCCATCGGCGACACGATTTCAGTCTCACCCAAGCCGGACTCGCTCGGTGACTGGGAGCTGACGCTCGACTACACCGGCGAATCGACAGTGTCGCCCCGGGGAGAGCGGCTATCTGCCGGTGCGCCTTACCGCTTTTCGTACGGGCGTTTCGAGCCGAAGATCGATTGGACCGCCCGCTTCTTCAAATGGACCGACAGCACGAGCGATCCGCGGAAGAATCCCGACGCGATGACTGCGCTGTCGCAAGCCGTCCCGGCTCTCGCCGCGAACATTTCGCGTCTGGACTACGAGGGCTATCGCGCGCTTCCGAATCTGCCGAGGGAGAACTTCGCGCTGGAGGCAACGGGGTCGGTGGATCTTGCGCCGGGAGAATACACATTACGGACGCTGAGCGACGACGGCGTCCGAGTGTGGGTGGATGGTGCGCTCGTCATCGACGACTGGAAGCCGCACGAGACGGCGCTCGATTTTGCGGCGCTCGCTGGCGGACACCACGATCTGCGTGTGCAGTATTACCAGGGCGATGGCTGGTACGAGCTCAGACTCGACATTGTGCGCGGGCACGATCGCTCACCCGGATCGCAGGGAGCAAGAAACTGAACTGAACGCGATCCGAGACTCAAAACTGAACTGAACAGGATCCGAGATCTGAAAACTGAACTGAACTAGATCCGAGATGTGAGAGGCATAGATCTCGGTTGATAGTCACCGCTCTCCGATCGTGCGTGGGTGGGCACCGCCTACAACCCACCGCTTGTGCAATGACGCCACTCAGATGCGTCGCAAGCGTCCTTACTAGAGCCTGGTATCTGCGCTTCTGAGATCTCGGATCCCGTTCAGTTCAGTTTTCAGATCTCGGATCTCGTTCAGTTCAGTTTTCAAATCTTGATGCTCAGCGATTACTCTATCGAGCTCAGGACGAGCCAGCGCCACGACGAGACGCGCTGTCGCCGCGTGCCCTCTCCTGCTGTCCCTGCTCGAACATCTGGCGAAAAGTCGTCAGCTGCTGCGGGTTGAGAACTGCTTCGATTTGCTTGTTGGTGCGATCCCTGATGGCGCGCACCTCGGGCGATGGGCCTCCCCCTCCCGAACCGCCGCCTGTGCTATCGGGCGGCGCATCGCCACCACCTCGGCGCCCACCGCCTCCTCCACCCCCCCTTCCGCCGCGCCGTCCACCGCCGCCTCCGCCCTCCCCTCCGCCGCGCTGACCGCCCCCGTTTTTTCTGAGTTCTTCCATCGCCATTGTTTCGTCGGCGATCATCGAGCGGATTTTGGTCTGCTGCGCGGAATCGAGCTTTAGCGTCTCCGTCAGCCTCGCCATCCTCAGGTCGATCATCTGACGCGGATCCATTCGTTCCCCGCTGGTAGAACCCTGCGGATCCTGGCTCTGGGCGCTGGCGCTGGTTGCGAGCGTGACACTCCCGACGGCGGCTGCGCCAACTACCGTAGCGAGCGCCAGACGCCGAGCTCTCCGGGGAATCTGTCGAACGTTCATTGCTTCCTCGTTGCCATGTGTGGTTCAGCCGACGTTGACGCCGAGGTTGATGACACCAGCGTACCCGTCGGTGGTCCGGGAGGTCTGAAGAGTCAGACCCGCCTTGTCCGCCGTCGACAGACTGTTGTAGATCCCGTCGCTTGCGTTGCGCGTGTTGCGACTGCCGCGCGAGCTGTACGGGTTCTGGGTGTATACGGAATCAGTCAGCGTATCGTTGAAGAAGAACTGCGACGTGAACTCGTAGCTCTTCGTGGACCCCGCGTAGAGACGGAGCTTGAAATGGATGTGAACGGCGCGTCCACTGTACCACCCGGGGTAAATCGTAGTGAACGCTGCGACGCCGTTCGCATCCGTTATCTGATAGCCGCGTAAAAACTTTTGCGACGAGCCCGACACGTCCGAGTAAGTCCCGGTCGAGTCGCAGTGCCACACGTCGAGATACGCTCCAGTGAGCGGTGTGCAGGCATTGCTGGCGTAGCGCGAGACGTTGAAGGCCAGTGTGAGCGGAACGCCCGCCGAGACGGCGCCCGTCACCGGATCGGTCCGGATGTCGGAGCGATTGAGCTTCTCGTCGACGAAGAACGGACCTTCGGTCAGCGCCGCGGTCAGGACGCAGGTGGCGCTGCCGCTGGTCGTCCCGGTGGTCGTGCCGCTGGTGTCGGTGGATGAAGTGGTGTCAGTGGCGCTGCTGGCGTCAGCCGCGCATGCCAGTAGAAGGGATTGAGAGACGACGACGCTGGCTGCACCCCTCGCCGCGAATCCGAGCAAATCGCGCCGGCTCAAACGCGTGCGGGGCGGAAGAGCGATCACGGGGAACTTGTTCGACATTGGCGGAGCCTCGGGGCAAGGGTGGCGACTCGCATGTGATCGGTTGCTTATCACACGCTCATGCTCAGAGTACCCGCCAGAGGGGCGGGAACCTCCATCCTTGTTTCGAAATGCACCAGCGTGTTACGAAATGCGATTCCTTTGCTACGAAGGCATCCGACAAACTGAACGGGATCCGAGAACTGACAACTGAAAATTGAACAGAATGGGATCCGAGATCTCAAAACTGAATAGAACGGGATCCGAGATCTCAGATGAATAGATCTCAGTAGGTAGTCACTGCGCTCCGACCGCATATGCGCGCGCACCGCCTACGACCAAACGCGTGTGCCATAACGCCAAGCAGGTGCGTCGCAAGCGTCCTTACTAAGGCCTGGGATCTACGCTTCTGAGATCTCGGATCCCGTTCAGTTCGGTTTTTGAGATTTCGGATCCCGTTCAGTTCTGTTTTCAGATCTTTACGCCGAGTAAAGTCTCCAGACTTTCGAACCGGCTCCGGCTAACTTTGAGCTTCACCCCGCCCTTGAGCTGCACGCCGTAATCCCCGCCCGGATTCTTGATCAGCGTCTCGATCAGATCGAGGCGGACGATTGCCGAGCGATGGATGCGGAAGAACTTGGCGGGATCGAGTCTTTCCTCGAGCGTCTGCATCCGCTCCCGTATCAGGTAGCGCTTGTCGCCCACGAAAAGCTCCGCGTACGGTCCGCTGGCGACCATGTAGTCGATCTGCTTCACCGGGACGACGCGCACCTGCCCGCGCATCTCGACGGCGATGCGCTCGAGATACTGGCTCTTCGCGGCGCCCGATTGACCCGTGCCGGCACGCAGCAATAAGCGCAGCTCGTCCGACAGCTTCGACACCTGGTTCAGCTCTATCATCTTCCGCGCCCGGCGGAATGCCTTCTCGAAGCGCTCGTCGTCGAACGGCTTGATCAGGTAGTCGATCGCCGCGAGATCGAAGGCCACGACCGCGTGATCGTACGCCGTCGTGAAGATGACGGGAGGCATGTCGTCGGGGCCGATCTCTCGCACGACTTCCAGTCCGGTCTTGCCGGGCATCTGGATGTCGAGGAACACGAGATCAGGCTCCAGCTCGCGGATCGCGCCGATCGTCGCGGGTCCGTTGTCGGTTCGGCCCACGATCTCGACGTTGTTCTCGTATCTCAGCAGATCTTCGAGTCGCTGGCGCGCGAGCCGCTCGTCGTCGGCGATGAGAACGCGCAGGGGCTTGGCTTCAGTCACTCGCCCTCCGTACTCACAATTGCGGTCGTCCGCAGCTCGGTGCGGCTTTGAAATGGCATTTCAATGCGCGCGATGGTTCCACCGCCCGGTCTCTCGAGGAACGTCAGGCTCTGCGCGCTACCATATAGCTGCTCGAGACGCTGGCGTATGTTCCGGAGTCCCACGCCCCGCTCATCCCCATTGTCGACGTTGCCGCGGCCCGGGCCGTTGTCACCGACGGTGAGCACGAGCCGGTCGTCGTGTCTCACCGCCGTGATTTCGATCCTGCCGGTGCCCGAGACCTTTTCCACGCCGTGCTTGACGGCATTCTCGACCAGCGGCTGGAGAATGAGACTCGGTACGAGCGCATCGCGCGCGTCGTCACCGACCTGAACGTCGATCTCCAACCGATCCTCGAATCTTATTTGCATGATCTCGAGGTACCGCTCGAGAAAGGCGATCTCCTGTCCCACCGCTACCTCGGGCTCGTGACCGCCGTCCAGTGTGTAACGCAGCAGCTCGCTCAATCTCGCGATCATGCGCCGCACACCGCGCGGATCCCTCTCCACCAGTGACGACACCGCGTTCAACGTGTTGAAGAGAAAGTGCGGATTGAGCTGCGCATTGAGCGCGGCGAGCTTCGCTTCCGCGAGCTGCGCCTCGAGCTGGGCCGTTTCGCCCTGGAGTCGGGCAGTCTCACGCTCGCGTGAGCGGTAGCGGAAGAAGTAGTCGCGCGCGAACCCCGCCGAGAGTACGCCGATGTAGAGGATGAAGTGGTTGAGGATCATCGGCCCGTGCAAAATGCTGAAGAATCCACCGGAGCCGGGACGGCCACCTGGTTGCGCCGAACCCGCAAACCGTGGTCGAACAAGGAACGCGGCGACGAGTGAGGAGTTCAACCGATCGACGGAGAAGGCGACGACGACGCCGATCGCGAGCAGCAGCGCGATCCGCCTGACCGCGGTCAATCTGTCGATACTGAATCGACCGGCGAGCCAGAAGACGAATGGAGTGAGCAGCGCCCAGGTGTACATCTGCTGGAATGCGAGCGCGATGGGGACCGTGCGTGACACGACGTTCAACGCCGGCTCCCGTTGATCGGCGAGTCTGTTCGCCGCCGTGAGGACGGCGAGCATCGTCCAGAATGCGAACACACCGAGGAGCTCGGCCCGGCTCATCGGCTCGGGATGTCCATTCCGTTCGGTGTCGTCGCTCATGCTTTCATCTTAAGTCGCCGCGGGAGTGCTCAGCAATTGGAAGTTCTCCAACTGCACCTGCGAGAACATGAACCGCACAGGGCAGATAGATGCTGAACTGCAAACTGCAACTTCGAGAAGAGCTAGGTCGGGGGTGCGAGGTACTAGGTTCGAGGCGGGAGGTAGAGGCGCCACTATCATAGGCAGAACTCGATGCGCTTCTACCTCGTACCTCGCACCCCGCCCCTCCCACCTAGCTCTTCTCGCAGTTGCAGTTAATGCCCCCACCTAGCTCTGCTCGCAGTTGCAGTCAAAACATTTGCTCAGGCGCACGGCCTTATGCCGCCGTTCATGCACTCCGTGACAGAGGCGTGCGTTTGGTGACAATAGTCGAGGGCGCAAGCAACTCGGGGTGTCCAACATCGCAGGAAGAGACGTTCACCCCAACACCGACTACCATGTCAATCGCACTGAAATTCCCCGAGGCAGCACCCACTCACGTTGCACCACCGCCGATACGATTCTCGCCGAACGAGCAGAGACTCCGGAACCAGTTCGTGGCGGCGTTCAACGACACTCGGCAATCCATCCTGGAATTGTACATCGCCGTTCGCGATGTGACCGACGAGCTCAAGCGCGCCGGAGAAATGCCCGAAGGAGTGGTGAAGCGCATCAAGTACATCGCGGCGATCCCGATCGCATTCCACTATCGCGTGGGCTACAAGGGCAACAGCGAGCGCCTGAAGGAAACCAGGAGCAAGGCAATCTCGCTCTCGATCGAGAGGTACTTTCTCGAAAGAAAGACGACTACAACTAACGACTACCGGCCGGGGGCTGTCGGCCTTGACGGCTGATGGCTGCGGGCTAGACTAGACGCGATTAGCAAGCTCGCAGCCCCCAGCCGGCCCGCCCAAGGCCCCGGCCGGTAGTCGTATTTGTCGTTTTCTAGCGGAT
>DASWGL010000239.1:0-9949 GCA_036393735.1 Gemmatimonadaceae bacterium
CAGGAACGAGATAGAAGATTACGAGAAGGCACTCATTCTTCGCCACGGATATGATCTGGTCTTTACTCCGCACATCATGAACGAGCGGCTGTTTCAGATCTCCGGGCACCTCGAGAATTTCAAGGAGAACATGTTCGGCTCGATAGATGTCGAGGGCGTTGGATACCGCCCGAAGCCCATGAACTGCCCGGGGCACATCTGCATCTATCAGTCGCATCCAAGGTCGTATCGCGATCTGCCGCTCCGCTATGCCGAATTCGGCGCGGTGTACCGGTACGAGCGGAGTGGCGTGCTGCATGGAATGATGCGCGTGCGCGGTTTCACCCAGGACGACGCACATATCTTCTGCACGCCGGAACAGGTCCCAGCGGAAATCGAGCGGCTGCTCGAGCTATGCGATGAGATGCTCAAGACGTTCGGCTATCCGTACACGATCGAGCTCGCCACTCGCCCGGATAAAGCGTTGGGAAGTCCCGAGCAGTGGAAGGAGGCGGAAAAGGTTTTGGCCGACGTTCTCAACAATCGTGGTCGCGAGTTCACGTACGACGAAGGAGGAGGAGCCTTCTACGGGCCGAAGCTCGACTTCAAGCTGATCGACGCAATCGGGCGAAAGTGGCAGGGTCCCACCGTCCAGCTCGACTTCAATCTGCCCGAGCGATTCGGGCTCGAGTACACTGGCGCGGATAACGCGGCGCATCGCCCAACGATGTTGCACCGCGTGCTGGTCGGATCGATGGAGCGATTCGTTGGCGGCCTGATCGAGCACTACGCCGGCGCGTTCCCGCTGTGGCTCGCGCCGGAGCAGGTGCGCGTCATTCCGATCGCCGATGACCTGAAAGAATTTGCGAAGTCAGCGGTCGATCGGCTCAAGGCGCGCGGCGTCCGCGTTCATCTTGACGATCGCTCCGACACGTTGAACTACCGGATCCGTGAAGGCGAGATAATGAAAATCCCGTACATGGCCGTCGTTGGGAAACGCGAAGCCGAGTCGGATTCGGTTGCGGTGCGAGTACGGGGAGCGGGGAAGAAACAGGAAATCATGACAGTGGCAGATTTCACCGCGCGCCTCGAAGACGAGCTGGCGACAAGGGCGCTCAAGCCGTAACTCCCCGCGGAACGCTCCGCGATCAATCACAGTGAGGCACAGTATGCGTCGCACGTCCATCGCTTCCTTCGCCGCGCTGTCGTTGGCGTTGGCCATTCCCGCTCTCGCTCAGCAGACCACAGTTCTGCGAGGAGCGCGTATGATCGACGGCACGGGCGCTCCGACCGTGAGCAACGCCGTGGTGGTCATCACCGACGATCGCATCGTGGCCATGGGCCCCGCTTCAACGGTGGCAATTCCCGCCGGCGCTCGTGTGCTGGATCTCGGTGATGTAACGCTGTTGCCAGGGTTCATAGATGCGCACACTCATCTCATCGGCAGGACGCTCGGTGATCCACTCGCCGACGTCGCTGTCGTCAAGGACTATGCGTCTTATGCCGCCATCGTCGGAGTGGCAAACGCTCGCAGCACGCTGATGGCTGGATTCACGACTGTACGTGTTGTGGGCACGCGGCACTTTGATGACATGGCTCTCCGCCAGGCGATTACTGACGGGCGCGTGCCGGGTCCGAGGATGGAAAACGCCGGCAACCTGATCGGAATTACCGGCGGTCATTGCGACGAAAATGGATTCCGGCCTGGTTTGATCCACTATGGCCCGGAAGACGGAGTCGCGGATGGGCCGGAGCAGATACGCGCCGCTGTAAGATACCAGGTGAAATCCGGCGCCGACGTCATCAAGATGTGCGCGACGGGCGGTGTCCTCTCGGAAGGCGATGCCGTCGGCGCGACTCAGTACACGTACGAAGAGATGAAAGCACTCGTGGATGAGGCCACCAAGCTGGGCCGAAAAGTCGCGGCCCACGCTCACGGTACGGAAGGAATCAAGCTGGCCGTTCGCGCTGGAGTGTCGTCGATCGAGCACGGCTCGTTCCTCGACGAGGAAGGCGCCCGGATGATGGCGCAGCACGGCACTTTTCTGGTGCCGACGATAATGGCCGGCGAGGCGGTGGAGCGCTTCGCCAAGAACGGAGTGCTCAAAGGACTCCGCGCCGAGAAGGCTCTGGCTGCGGGAGCTGCCGTGAGAAAGGCGACCCGTATCGCGGTGGCCAACCACGTTCAGATCGCGCTCGGAACCGACGCGGGAGTAATCCCGCACGGCACGAACGCGCGTGAGTTTGGTTTGATGGTCGAGTGGGGTGGGATGACGCCGATGGCGGCGCTCAACGCCGGCACGTTGAACGGGGCGAAGCTGCTCGGCTGGGATGCGAGGGTCGGCTCGCTCGCGCCGGGAAAGCTCGCCGATGTCGTCGCGGTTCCCGGCGATCCGCTCGCGGATATTCACGTCACCGAGCGAGTCAGCTTCGTGATGAAAGGCGGAGTGATTTACAAAGGACAGGGCGCCGAGCCGCGCTAGCGCTACGTGGAGATCACGGCGCTAGGGCGTCTGCGCTGGCATCGGCGACTTCCTCGCTTTTGTCCTCCGTCTGTCGGAGTACGCGGCGCAGCACTTTCCCTATCTGCGTCTTCGGCAGGTCGGACACGAACTCGTACTTCGCCGGGATCTTGTAGGGCGCCAGCCGGTCGCGACAGTACACCTTCAGATCGGAAGGGGTCAGCGCGCAATCCGCTCGGAGGACGACCCACGCCTTGACGATCTCGCCGCGCATGTCGTCCGGCACGCCTACGACTCCGACCTCTGCGACGGCGGGGTGCGACGAGATCACCTCTTCGATTTCGCGCGGCCACACCTGGAAGCCGCACGTCTTGATGAGATCTTTCTTGCGATCGACGATGAACAGGTATCCGTCTTCGTCAAGGTATCCGAGATCGCCAGTGTACAACCGGCGCTCGCTGCGGTCATTGGTGCGAAGCATGTCACTGGTCTCGTCGGGCTTTTGCCAGTAGCCGCGCATTAGCTGCGGGGCGCTGATCACGATCTCGCCGACCTCGCCCGCCGGAACGGGCGTGATTCCGTCGTCCGAGTCGAGTATGTCGACATGGACGTCGGGAAGCGGCATGCCCACCGACCCGATTTTCTTCTCGCCCCGAACCGGATTTGCGACGACAGCCATCTGCGCCTCGGTAAGCGAGTAGCCTTCCACGATTACGCCGCCCGTCAGCTCCTCGAATCGTTTCTTCGTTTCGGCCATGAGCGGTGCGGCTCCGGAGAAACACAGCTTGATCGAGGTGAAGTCCACTTTGCCTTCGCGCGCCATCGCGTGGTTCATGATTCCGTTGAGCAGCGTCGGCACTGTGCAAATGAACGCGGGTTTGACCTGGTTTATCTCCTTCAGGAAATCGCGCAGATCACGCGGGTTGGGAATCAGCGCGATCGGATTGTGATTGACGAAGGCCAGGCTCTGCACACCCGTATTCCCATAGACGTGGAACAACGGCAGCGGAAGCATGATCGTATCCGTCCACGCGTTCATCGCGGGACTGAGCCAGGACTGAAGCTGATGTCCCGCGACCACCATTCCCCGGTGTGATCCCACCACCCCTTTTGGCGTTCCGGTGGTGCCGCCGCTCATCAGAATGACCGCCGGATCATCCAGACTCGCACCCGAGCTCGGCGGCGCCGAACGCCGGTATCGCCGCAGCAGTTTCGCGAAACGGAAATCATCCCCCGCCAGCAGGATGCGATCGCCTTCCTTCTTCTCCTTGAACAGCGTGTAGGCGAAGCGGAGAAGCCATGGCAGGTACTCCTTGATGTTGGTGGCGACGACCCGCTTCACCGATGTTCGAGACTGAACGCTTTTTACTTTTCCATAGAAGCGGTTGAGCACGATCACCGTCTCCGCACCCGTTGTGCGCAGGGCGTCCTCCATCTCGCGCTCGCTGTACGTCGGATTGAATGGGCTTACGATCGCGCCCACCTTCCAGGCAGCGAACTCGGCAATCAGAAACTGCGGACAGTTGGGAAGGCAGATAGCGACGCGGTCGCCACGCCCAACACCCATTTCGCTGAGTGCAACGCCGAGCGCGTTGCTCTCGTCCTCGAGCTTCCGGTACGTTACGGTCGAGCCCTTGAACAGCAGAGCCGGACGGTCGGGCCACCGGATGGCGGCTTCTCGCAGGTAGTCCGCGAGGGTTTGGTTTGGGTAGGGCTCCAGCGTCGACGGGATTCCATCGTCGTAGTTTGCGAGCCATTTGGGTGCGGTCATTGCAGCCTCCATCAATCTTCAGCTACTGTTTGGTGTCGCTTGAACGATTCGGTTTCGGCAGCCCCGGTATTGCTGACTAAAGAATGCTTTAGGCCTGAAGGAAGCGCTGTACGTATCGCTACGTAGTAATTCGGACGTTTACCTGGCGGACACTTTCATGACAGGCGTAACCGGACTCCACCACGTCACCTGCATCGCTGGCGACGCGCAAGACAATGTCGATTTCTACTCGGGCGTGCTCGGCATGCGCCTCGTCAAGAAGAGTGTCAACCAGGATTCACCGGGCACCTACCATCTCTTCTACGCTGACGGCGAGGGCCACCCCGGAACCGACATCACCTTTTTCCCGTGGCCCGAGATGCCTCCCGCCAAGCCGGGCGTCGGATTGGCGATGGAAGTCTCGCTCGCCATTCCGCTCGGCAGCATCGACTACTGGGTGGAGCGATTGGCCGAACACCAGCTCGGCGTAGGAGAGATCGAGACCAGACGTGGCACATCGGCGCTCCCGTTCACCGATCCGCATGGGCTGCCTCTCGTACTGCACGAGACCGGTGACGACCGTGACTTCACCCCCTGGAAAGAAAGCCCGGTTCCGGTAGAAAAGCAGATCCGTGGCCTGCACTCCGTCCGTCTCTGGCAGCGTGACTTCGCGCTTACGTCCAGCTTCCTCACCGGAGTCCTCGGATTCGTTGACATTGGCGCAGAAAACGACTGGTTCGGTTTCGAGATCGGTGGTGGCGGCTCGGGACGATACCTGGAGATCCGCGAGATTGCCGACGCTGATCGCGGCGGGTGGGGCACTGGCGGCGTTCACCACGTCGCGTGGCGCGTGCCCGATGATAAAACCGAGCTGGAGATGCGCGAGCGGATCGATCGCGCGCGTCGCCGTCCGACCGAGGTGATCGATCGTTTCTGGTTCAAGTCGGTCTATTTTCTCGAGCCAGGAGGGGTGCTGTTCGAGATCGCCACCGACGGACCGGGCTTCGCCATCGATGAAGACCCAGCCTCGTTAGGAGAGCACCTCGTGCTCCCTCCCTGGCTCGAGTCGCACCGCGGCGAGATCGAGGCGGCATTGCCCCCGATCAAGCCGCCGGCGGAATCAGGCGCGCGGCTGTAGCTCGCTCGCCGACGCGCGCGCCGATGTCTGGCTCGCGGTCTTTTTTCGCCACCGTCTGAGCGTGGGGACGTCCTTCGCGAAACGCCGCGCAAGGAATCCCGGGAAGTGCATCGATCGCAGTTTCCCTTCCACCAGCGCCGTCATTTGTTCCAAGGTGATGTTCGGCTGGGTGAACGCTCCTTTGCTATAGCAGTGACTGCAGTACTCGCTGCTAAGGGTTCCATCCGCGTTGGTTCCACCACCGCGCGGGTCCTTGCTGAGAGGCATTCCGCAGCTCTGACACGCTGGTCCTTTAGGTCTGAACACGATCCACCCCCTACTGGGCGCGAGTACCCGTCGTGCTTAGAACGAGAACAGAATCCGCCGACTTCACTTTATAGTGTGCGGTAGTGCTGCCCACCATACCGCCATTCTGAACTCGCGAGACGCCGTAGGTCGTGACCTGGACTCCCTTGCGCCGCACGCTTGGATACGGGCCGGCCGACAACATGATGCTGTCGCCGTCGACACTGACTTTCACTGGGATCGGCGCTCGCCCGGGAAACGTGATGGTCCAGCCCGACGTGTTCGCTGTCGCTGTCAACACGTAGGTCGTAGCGGATGTGTCTCCGCTCATCGGAACCGATCGCATGTTCCACTTGCCGGCGACGTTGGCCAGGTTGACCGGGGCCGGAGCCATGGTGGTGGTGGAAGTGGTCGTGGAGGACGCCATTGCGCTCGTACTGTCTACCGAGGCGCTCTCCTTCTTTGCGCATCCGGCGAGGACCGCTGCGCAGCAGCAGATCGCGATGCGGGTGGTGCGGTGCGGCGTGAACATAGAACCCCCCGTTAGATGTGACGGACGGCTTCGCTTGGCGTGATGCCGGTCCGGACGAACGTACGGCCACCATGGGTTGGCGGCAAGTGACGGAACCTTGCGCCGCGATGTCAGCGGGCCCGCTTCCTTTGTCGCACGATCGCCCAGGCTCCGAGTGCTGCAAGCAGGACGCCAAGAATTGTCCAGCCGACGGGCCCGAGGAATTTGTGGATCTTCGGAAAGTTCGCGCCGAGTATTCTGCCGGCGACGGCTAGCACTGTGCACCAAACGAGCGTGCCGATCAGATTCGCGAGCAGGAAGAGTCCGACGTTCATTCGAGCTACCCCAGCCGGTATGGAGATCAACCCGCGCACGCCTGGCAGAAGCTGGGCGATGATCACGTCGACGAAACTGTGGCCGGAGAAGCGGGCAGTCGCGCGCTCGACGTCCTTCCCGCGAATCAGTGTCCACCGGCTGTATCGCTCCACCCATTTCTCCGGCCGCTCTTCACCCAACACGCGGCCGGCGTAGTACAATGGGAGGGCACCGAGCACGGAACCGATAGTTCCCACGACGATGACGCCGCCAAGAGTCATACTGCCATTCGCGGTCAGGAATCCCGCCAACGGCATGATGAGCTCTGACGGGAGGGGCAGAAAGACATTCTCGATCGCCATGAGGATGGCGACCCCCCAATAACTCAGGGCGCCGACGAGATGGGCAATCCAGGCAAGCATGGAGTGAGTAGGGCGGCGCAATCCCTCGGCCACTCACTCCATGCGCAACCCCGTTAACTACTTATTCGCGTCTGGTAGAAACGACCGTCGGCGAACGAGCTAGTTGTTGCGGACGCCCCTCAGATCGGACCGTAGCTCGTCGGTGATGAGATTCGACGAGTAGTCCATCAGCTGGTTGAGCGCACCCTGAAAGTCAGCGACGCTGACGCTCCCGAGCGTGCTTGCGGTGATGACGGACCCAGGGATAGGGCTCGAACTCTGGACGTACGGCGTGAGCCGGTCGCGGCCGTGGATCTTGACGTTCCAGATCTCGCGGCCAGTGCGACGATCGATCAGTACCGCTTCGGCGAAGGTGAACAGATACGCTGCCTCGTCGGCCTTGGCGTTGATGCCGAACCTCTGCATTCGAACTTCCATCAGATAGTCGGCCTGGTTCTCGTCCGTGACGGACCGGGTGCCGAGGTATCTGCTAGCGCGCTGAAGGGTGCGCTGGGCCAGAACGGCGGGTATGTCGATTCGCTCGCTGGCGCTGTCGAGGCGCGCATTCGCGCGGCGCCCTTCGCGCTCGCGTGCGACATCGGCGCCGGCTCTTACGACGGCTTCGACTGCGTTCTGCGAACTGCTGAGATCGTAGTAGCTGGTGAGCAGCTCGGGAGCGGGCGGTGCAATGTAGACCACCGCTAGCGTCCGGCTGGAGAAGGGGTACTCGGCGAGGTGATGGCCACCGCCGCAGGCAACGAGAGCTGCTACGATCGAGCAGGCGCCAGCCAAGGCGCGCGCTCCGTTACGATTGGGACGCAGTGAAGACGTACTCATTTGATTTTCCTTTTCAGGTAGATGCGAGTAGCGGCGGCCACGATGGGCCGCCGCGTGACTCACTACCTAGACGACAGGCGGGCGCGAGGGGTTACGCGTAATCTTGCTATTTCGCCGAGCCCCTGTAGGTGACCTTCCAGACTCGTCCACCCTGGTCGTCGGCGATATAGATGGCCCCATCGGGTCCCAGCGAAAGGCCGGCAGGGCGATGAGCTGCGCGGTCCGGCTGCTTTACCCCACCGGCAAAGCCATCAGCGAAGATCTCGAACTTCGCCGGATCTAGCGGCTTTCCTTGCGCGAAGGGAACGAACACGACGTTGTATCCCCCCTGAGGCCCAGGCGCACGATTCCACGAGCCATGGAACGCGATGAACGCGCCATCCTTATAGTGGGCCGGAAACGACGAGCCAGAATAGAAAAGCAAATCGTCGGGTGCCCAGTGGGCGGGGAAGAACGCCTCTGGTCCCCTCTTCGTCGCGCAGTCTCCAACGGCTTTGCCCCCGTCGCCGCCGTACTCGGGCGCGAGAACGAGCTTCTGTTGCTGGCCGTCGAAGTGGCAAGTTGGCCATCCATAATCGCCACCCTGCACGATCTTCAATAGCTCCTCGGCGGGCTGATTCTGTCCTTGCTCCGCGGTGTACAGTTTCGGCCAGTTTTCAAAGAGCTGGTCGCGCCCGTGCTGGGTCGAGTAGAGCTGTCCGCCGGGATCGAAGGCGATCCCGACCGCGTTCCGGATGCCGGTTGCGTACCTCTCGGCCGGTGAGAATTTCTGGTTCGTCTTGTTTGCGTCATAACGCCAGATCCCCGCGCGCGTCCGCAGCTCCGTGCATGGTTTGTGGCCGGGCGACTCGAGCGTGCGGTTCTTGATCTGGCACGAGTTGGTTGCCGAGCCGATGTCCATGTAGATGTTGCCACTCGGATCGATCACGAACGGATGCATCGGATGATCGCCGTTAGCGGGGAGTCCACCAACGATCGTTTCCGAAGTCGCCGAACTAGGAGTCATGCTATCGGTCGAGATCGCGTAGCGTACGATCCGCTTCGTGATCGTGTCGCCCTCTTCGGCGTAGAGCGCTCCCTTGTAGATGCCAATGCCGGTGCCGCCTTCATTCTTTTGTTGCGCGCCGGGACCGAATCGCTTGACGATGTCGGCCTTCCCATCGTTGTTTGTATCGCGCAGCGCAATCAGGAAACCTCCCGGATGCGTTGGGCCCTGATAGTACTTGCCGCTCCAGGTGTTGACGTAAACGTCACCGTTGGAGGCAACAACGATATGCCTGGCGTGGCCGATCGTGTCGGCGAATACTGTCGCGCAGAAACCGTTGGGTAGGGTGATCCCTCCGTTGTCCGCTGTGCACGCGGAAGTGCTGACCGTGTGCGTGCTGCTGGCGGCTGTAGAGTCGGTGCTGCTCGTCCCTTCGGTTTTGACGCACCCGATCAGTGCGATTGCTGCCGCTGCCAAGGCGAATGATTGGGCAGGACGACCAACAGAGCGCGTGAGCCCATTTCCGTAAGACATTTCAACCTCTGCGGTGAGAGCGCTAATTCCAGAGCAAACGAGCGTCCATCCGCTTGTCGAGGAGCAGAGCGTCAGTGTTGGGCGCAAAGCTCATCGACACGCTACTGTCAGCGCTTGCTGGGCATGCGGCGTCCGCTCACTGGACCGAGGTCGATCATGAGCGCGATTACGAGCCCTGCGACCGGCCAGAAAGTCCAGTGTCCGCCGAACCAGTTATGGACTGCGGAATACCAGAGCAGCGTGGTGGGAAGGAAGACGAACCCAATGATGGGCCACAGCAGGTTGTCGAAGACGCCGCGGAACCAGTGGGTGAAGAACCAGAGCAACGCGACCACGAGTCGCGGCGCGGCCAGGGCCAACAGAGTCATGATGCAAGGCATCGGTCAGGATTCCTCGCGCGCTCGGCGCTACAGAGTGGAGGATGTGGGGTTTTCGACGATCCCGATTCTTGGTTCTGCCGCGTGAAGCTCTCTCACTGTCTTCTGGTTCTTCAGGGCCTTCCCTTCCGCATGGTTCGTGCGAGAGGAGCCGGCCCACGTTGGTTTACGGCTATCTCCGCAACGCCGGCGTCTCGCTCCTCTCGGCGAGCAGCTTGGCGGAGAAGCGCTGCGCCTCGGCGATGCGTTCGACCTCGACGGCGATGGCGTCGACTGATTGCTGCAGCTGGTCGAAGCGCTGCTCGAACTGAAAAGCGTTCGGAAGCTCGCGCGCTGGCGGCTTCTTCTGAACCGTGCGGACGAACCAGACGGTGA
>DASWGL010000240.1:0-5925 GCA_036393735.1 Gemmatimonadaceae bacterium
GGCTCCGGATCGAAGGACGCGAAGAGCTTGCTGATGCGCGCGTGGAGCTCTTCTTCGATTGTCCGTTCGACCTGCTCGAAAGGCATCGGAGGCACGTCGTCCTGGAGGTGCTCGAGCTCGTCGATGTACGGCTTGGGCAGGAGGTCGGGACGGGTCGAAAGAATCTGGCCCAATTTTATGTAGGCCGGCCCCAACTCTACCAGCCGCTCCCGGAAAGCCTTGGCCTTGACAGCGAGATCTCCCTGCACGGTCGCCTCGTCATCGAGGCTCGCACCCTCGAGACCCAGAAGTCCCTGGCGATTGGCGAAGTCGCGGAGGCCGTAGTTGGTAAAGAGCCGTATCGTCGCGACGAGGCGCGGAAGATGCTTCGGCGAGAGAATCATTTGCTACGCGGAAAGGCAGAAAACATGCCCGCTGTTCACCGTGTTCTTCGCGGCTCCAGTATCGCCGCCAATCACCGTGCTCAGCGCGGCTTCAGTATCGCCGCCCCGAAGTGGCTCCGCGTGACATCAGCGTAGATATTTATGCATGCCAAAAAAGAAGACAGCCAGGACGACCGCCGGATCGAGGACCGTAGCCAAGCGGCGCGCCGTCCGACCAAAGTCCGGCCGGGCAAAGGTGACACACGTGGCGAAACCATGGGGACACGAGACCATCTGGGCACAGACCGAGCGGTACGTGGGAAAAATCCTCCATATCAACGCCGGCCACGAGTTGTCAGTGCAGTATCACAACAGAAAGGATGAAACGGTTTACCTGCTCTGGGGCGAGATGATTTTTCGCGTTCAGAGAGAAGGCGATGACATTCTGGATGACGTGCAGCTCAACGTCGGCGAATCATTCAGAATCACACCGGGAACCATTCATCAGATGATCGCGGTGACCGATTGCGATGTGCTGGAAGTATCGACGCCGGAAGTCGACGACATCGTCCGTCTGAGCGATAAATACGGCCGAGAGGGGACAACCGAGCCATGAAAGTGATAATCCCGCTGGCGGGAAAGGGAACGCGGCTTCGTCCGCACACATATCTCACGCCCAAACCGATGATGAAGGTCGCGGGCAAACCGGTGATGTCGTACGTCCTCGACGAGCTGAAGAAGCTGGGCAACGTCGAGGAGATCGTTTACATCACGGGTCATCTCAAGGAGAAGGTCGAGGAGTACGCTCGCGCGGAGATGGACGTGCCGTCCGTGTTCATAGAGCAGAAGGTGCAGGATGGCACTGCGGGCGCGATCGCGCTCGCGCGCGACTACGTGGACCAGCCCGTTCTCATCATTTTCGTCGACACCATCTTTGACGCCGACCTCACCAAGGTGAAGAGCGTGGACGCTGACGGAATCATCTGGGTCAAGGAAGTGGAGGACTACCAGCGGTTCGGTGTCGTCGTCACGGACAAGGACGGCAACATGACGAAGATCGTCGAGAAGCCGAAGACTCCGATATCCAGGCGTGCGAACATTGGGCTTTACTACATGAGGAACTGGAAGCTGCTGTTCGAGGGAATCGATCACGTTCTGAAGCAGCCGAAGAACCAGGGCGAATATTTTCTCACTGACGCGTTCCAGTACATGATCGACAAAGGCGCGAAGATCAAAGTCATCGACGTCCAAGGCTGGTACGACGCCGGAAAGATCGAGACGATGATCGAGACCAACGAGGCGATGCTCAGGCGCGGGCGCGCGCGCCGGCCGAAGAACGTTGGCGACTCGACGATCATCGATCCCGTTTACATCGAGGACAACGTCACCCTGAAAAAGTCGAAGATCGGGCCGAATGTCTCGATCGGGGCAGGCTCGGTGCTCGATGGGGCCGAGGTCAGTCACTCGATTGTCGGATCGAACGCGAAGATCACGAAATCGGTTCTGAAGAACTCGCTCGTCGGCGACGATACGGTGGTCGAAGGTGTGAAGGGTGAGGTGACGGTGGGCGACCACTCCGAGGTGCGGGCATCGTAAACCCCGTAGCGGAGAAAAAGCCGCGTCCGAAACTCGGACGCAACGTCATCGGGCTGGGCGCGGTGAGCTTCTTCACCGACGTCTCGACCGAGATGATCTATCCGCTGCTTCCCGTTTTCCTCGCTGGAGTTCTTGGAGCGAACGCCAGTTTCATCGGCGCGATCGAGGGAACCGCGGAGACGACCGCGTCGCTGCTCAAGTTGCTCAGCGGTTGGTGGTCGGACAAAGTCTCCACCAGGAAGCCGTTCGTAGTGGCCGGCTATCTCCTGGCGTCGATCGTGCGCCCGTTCACGGCCGCGACGCATAGCGCGAGACAGGTGCTGGCGATTCGCGTCACCGATCGGGTGGGCAAGGGAATCCGGACTTCCCCACGCGACGCGCTGCTCGCCGATTCGGCGGCGCCGGAGGCGCGCGGACGCGCGTTCGGCTTTCATGCCGCGGCCGACAATGCCGGTGCTGTATTCGGTCCGCTCCTCGCGTTTTTTATTCTCAGGCTCCACGGCGTGGGCGCGCTCAATACGAGCGGGCACTTGCTGCCACGCGACGAGCACGCCATGAGGAACGTGTTCTGGCTGTCGGCGATTCCGGCCGCGATCGCGATGGTGGTTCTGATCGTGGTCGTGCGCGACATCCCGCGCCACGGCGACGGCAAAACCGGGGACACCGGCGAAGGGTCGGCCTCTCTGGGCGGGCGTTTCTGGGCGTATCTGGTTGTGGTCCTGCTGTTCACGCTCGGGAATTCCACCGACGCGTTTCTGTTGCTGCGGGCGAATCAGCTCGGTGTGCCCATTGCGCTGGCGCCGATTCTGTGGGCGCTGCTCAACTTCGTGAAGGCCGCGACGGGTACCTACGGCGGCGGGCTCTCCGATACGCTGGGACGCAAGCCGCTGATCGTCGGAGGATGGCTGCTTTACGCAGCGGTGTACTACGCGTTCGCGTGGGCTGGTGCTCCGTGGCAGGCGTGGGCGCTGTTCGCCGTGTACGGAATTTTCTACGGCATGACAGAGGGTACCGAGAAGGCGCTCGTCGCCGACGTCGTCCCCAGAGTTCGACGTGGGGCGGCGTTCGGATGGTACAACCTCGCCATCGGACTGGGCGCTCTCCCCGCGTCTCTCATCTTCGGCTGGATCTGGGACCGTTCGGGTTCGTCGAGCGCGTTCGTGTTCGGCGCCACGCTCGCCCTCGTGGCGGCGATCCTCATGGCGATCGTCGCTCCCCAGTCACGTGTGCGAGGCGAAGTGATCTCGTAAGCGGTTCGCGGATTACGCTTGCTCCTCCGCGGGCGAATAGAGTGCGCGCTTCACCAACCGCACCACTCGCCGAGGAGGAAGTATGCGACACACACATGGCGACGGAGTTCTTGTTTTCGCGTTGTTCGGGGCGCTTGCAGGCTGCGCCGATCCATCCAGCCGCACGGTCGGCCCGTCCCCGTCGAACGACATAGCAACAGAGCCTACCCCCGCGGCACCCAGTGAAGAACGCGTCGCGCTGACGAAGATCGCGCGGCTGGTGGCGGTGGCGATGGACAACGAGCCCGCGCGACAGCATCTCAAACGCGACATGCGCTCGGCGCCATTCCGCGAGCACAAGCTCGAGCTCTCATCTTATCTGAGGTCCAAGGACGGTCGAGGCTTGCTCGAAAGCATGGCCGCGCAGACCGGAGATGGCGAGAGTGATGTGTTCGGCACGCTCGCCGCGATTCGACCGCTCGAGTTCTACATGCCGGTGGAGAAGCATCGCGAATTGTGGACGGGCGAGGCTAGCGTGCTCGTCGTCTCGCAGCTCGATGAATCGGAGCCGATCGTGGCGTTCGATCAGAAGGGGAGGGGCATCGCGCTCGATCGGAAGGTTGCTCCCACGCAGCCGACGCTCTCGATAGTGCCGGTCGAGACGCGATTCGACCAGCCGATGATTCCGGCGGCGTCGAGGAACGTGCGCGACCAGAACGGCAGCGCGATCGGAACGCTCGAGCCAATGACGCTCAAAGGATCGAGCCTGATTTCCTGTGGTGACACGTGTGGCGGTGGCGGCGGTGGTGGCTCAACGACCATCCCGCCCGGACTCTATCTCGAGTACTCGCGGATTCTGGACATGAAGGAGCCCTGGTTTCGCGGCGATCCTGAGATTGAAGTCCACGTTCAGGGTCCAAACACCCCGACCGCTCCCACGTATGCAGACGACTTGTCCTGCGCAGGCGAGCACCCGTACGACGGTCGAAAGTTTTTCGATCAGAATACGGGCTTCTGGGAGGGGCGGGTGATGCTCTTCTCTGAAGCGGAGACTGTTGCGTTCACCAACACCTTCAATCAGGGTTTCCACATCTTGTTCTGGGAGGACGATAATCAGCCGTGCGTGCTCAAGCTTGACAGCAACGGACTTGTCGACCTCCTGAAATCAACCGCGAACGCGTTCGGCACGGTTGCGATCAAGGTTATTCCAGGCGCATCGTGGCCAGTTGTGGCGGCAGCGTTCGTCGGTACGCTCTTCTCCAATGCGGGAGGGTGGCTATTGACGAATGACGATTTTCTGGGTGGGGCAGTGGAACAGACAAGCGCGGGTTACGCCTATCCCGGCAACACACACGTAATCATGGACGGAACGACTCTCAATGGCCGTGCGACCATTGTGTACCATCACTAACGGAGGGAGCAATGTCGCGTTTTCTGCTCATTTGCCTTGTGGGTTATCTCGTTCTGACGAGGGCGCCAACTGCAATGATTGCGCAGGATCGCAGCTACGATCAAAACGCGCTCCGACTCGATGGAAATTTCGGTGATGTGAGCATCGTGCGCGGCATCGATGGGACCGTAGTTGGAAAGATCGGAGTTTTTCGTGGAATCGACGTAGCCAAAGTGGTTGAGGCATCTCCGAATGCGGTAACTGAGGCGCGGGAATTTCAGAGGAATTACCGGCCCGGAACCATAGCGCTCGGCTTGGGGCTGATAAGCCTGGGAGCTTCCGTCGGGGCTTCCCAGTTTCACGATGTGAACCGCGGAATTACGACGGGATTGACCATTGCCACGGTCGGGCTGATCACCTACGGAGGAGGCAGGCTGCAAAAGGCTTACAACGCGCTGCATAAGTCGTTGTGGTGGTACAACCGTGATCTAAAGTAGTACGATCGCGATGTTTTCCTCGGGTCGCTCAATCGTCTGTAAGGAACAGATTGGCGATCAATGAGGATCAATGAAATCGAGAATTCTTCGGGCGCTTCTGATCGGCGCCCTGGTTAGTGGAGGGACAGCCGGCGCCCAGACGATAGGTCATGGGGCGCCGACTGTCGCAGCGCCAGGATCCGGCACAACTGTCGTCTCCGGCCGGACTGCCGCGGCAAGCGATTCGTCCCGCGGCTACGACGCGCAGGCGCTGCGCTTCGAGACCCATTGGGGGAGCGCTGATATCGTTCGCGGCGCCAATGGACCCGTGATCGGCACCGTCGGATGGTTCCGCGATTTCGATGTTGAAAAACTCGTCGCATCGTCGCCGCAAGCGGTGATCGAAGCGCGCGCCTTCAAGACGAATAACTTCCGCGGTTCCCTGGTAGGTGGACTCGGAGCGCTGACGCTCGCCGTCGGTACCGTAGTCACGGCGAATAGCTCGAATAACGCAGCGAGCCCAATCCTCATCATCGCGGGCGGAGGGGCAATGGTCTGGGGCGCGCAGCATCTCAACGCGGGGTACTCAAAGTTGTCCCGGGCGTTTTGGTGGTACAACCGGGATCTCACGCGATAAGTCACTTGTCCTTCGGTTCGGAGTGAACGGTGATCCGACTCCTCTTCCAGCGCCTGTAACCCATCCATCCCGCGAGCCCAAGCAGCGCTAGCGGAATAACGATACCAAGCGACGCGATAAGGCCGGCGACGAGGCCGACGAAATTCCTCCACGCACGGCGGAAGGCCGCGGCGATCGGATTCACGCCTGGAGTGTTGCCCAGTATCGGCGCCGGCTCGTGCACCGTAATCGTTAG
>DASWGL010000241.1:0-3433 GCA_036393735.1 Gemmatimonadaceae bacterium
CCCAAACGAAGTACCCGCCGATCGGGCCGCGAAGTTCGAGCTTATCGCCGGAGCGCAGCTCATCGGAGAGATATGGTGAGACCTCGCCATCGTCGAGGCGCTCGACCGTGAGTGCGAGCCGGGAATCATCCGGTGGGGACGCGATAGAGTAGCTGCGCTCAGTCTGGTACCCGTCTTCAGCGGTGAGTCGTACGTCCACGTGCTGCCCGGCGCGATGGCCCGGCCACCCCGGCACGTCGAGGGTGAGTGTGCGGGTCTCAGGCGTTTCGTGCACGACATCGATCACCGTGGCGAACCGCCAGACAATCTTCGGTGCCGCGCCAACACTGGTCACTCGTCGCCGGCGTACCGCTGCTCGCGCCAGGGATCGCCGTAGTTGTGGTAACCCAGCGATTCCCAGAACCCCGGCGTATCGCTTTCCATCAGGCGCAGCTCACGAACCCACTTCGCGCTCTTCCAGAAGTAGAGATGCGGCACCAGCAGGCGAGCAGGGCCGCCGTGCTCCGGCGGGAGCGGAGCGCCGTTGTACATGAATGCGACCCATGCCTTCCCGCCCATCACGTCCGCGAGTGGAAGGTTGGTGGTGTAACCGCCATCACACCTCGCCAATACGTACGGTGAGGACGCGATTCCTTTCGCTGCCGCTTCCGAGAGAAGCGTGTCAACCGAAATACCTTCCCACACCGTATCGAACTTGGACCACTTGGTGACGCAGTGGATGTCTTTCGTGGTCGTCTGGCGCGGAAGCGCAATGAACTCGTCCCACGTCCAGTGAGCAGTTCGACCGTCAGCACCGCGCAGCGTAAAGTCCCACGCAGTAAGCGGAGTGCGCGGTGTCGGGCCCGCGGAGAGAACTGGAAAATCCCGGGTCTCATACTGGCCAGGAGGGAGTCGCCCCGCGGTGTCCGCGGACTGTCGTCTTCCCCGAAATCCTCGTGAGATCAGTGACAAAGGCTCCTCCTCACTCCTGCAGCGCCTGATGTACGAAGGAGACTGCTATAGATCCCTCGCCTACCGCCGACGCGACGCGTTTGATGTTGCCGGCTCTGACATCCCCAACGGCGAACACTCCGGGCTTGCTCGTTTCCAGAAGATGCGGAGAACGAGCCAACGGCCAGTTCGCGGCAGACAATTCATCCGGCGAGAGCTCCGACCCCGTCTTGATGAATCCGTGATCATCGAGGGTGACACAACCATCGAGCCAGCTAGTGCTCGGCGCGGCACCCGTCATGACGAACACGTGACGAACGTCCTTTCGCTCCGTCGTTCCGTCGTCACGCCGGCGCAAGTCCACGCTCTCGAGGTGATCATCACCTTCGAGCGCGGCGACTTCGGTACGCGTGTGCAACGTGATCCGCGGATCCTCCTCAATACGCCGGATCAGATATCGCGACATGGTGTCGGCCAATCCATCGGATCGTACGAGCATGTGGACGTGTCTCGCCGACTGGGCGAGGGACACGGCAGCCTGCCCCGCCGCGTTGCCGCCGCCAACGACGCAAACCTCTTCACCGGCGCACAACTGCGACTCGATGAACGTGGCGCTGTAGTACACGCCGACGCCTTCGAACTGCGAAATATTCTCCAACGGAAGCTTTCGGTATTCCGCGCCGGTCGCGATGATGACGGTACGCGCGAGTACCTGCGCACCGTCGTCCGTTTCGATGATGTACTGCCTCGTGTTGCACCTGAGGCGCTTTGCAGCCTTCGTAACCATCAGGTGAGCGCCGAATTTCAGTGTTTGAGAGTAGGCGCGCGCCGTCAGCTCCTGGCCCGAGATCCCGGAGGGAAACCCGAGGTAGTTCTCGATTCTCGAGCTCGATCCGGCCTGTCCTCCTGGGGCACCAGATTCCAGCACCAGCACGTCGAGGCCTTCCGAGGCTGCGTACACAGCCGCGGCGAGACCCGAAGGTCCGGCGCCGACAATCACGGCATGGTGCATCTGTGCCTGGTCGATTGGCTCGTTGAAGCCGAGACAATCAGCGATATCGCGATTGCTCGGATTCCGCAGAACGACCTCGCCGCGGCAGATAATTACAGGGATATCGGTGACGGCGACCCGAAATCGATCCAGAAGCTCCTGTACGCCGGGGTCACGATCGAGGTCGATGTACTGGTACGGATGACTGTTACGCGTCAGAAATTCCTGAATGCGAAGTGTTTCCTGCGAGTGTATGGATCCGATCAGTACGACGTCGCCGATGCCGCTGGCGATCAACCTCGCTCGCCGCAGCAGAAACGCGCGCATGAGGATCTCGCTCAAATCGGCGTCTGTCTGCACGATCTCCAGCAGCTGCTCGTGACCGACCTCGATGAGTTCGCCTGCTTCGCCGGCGCGGATGGAAAAGACTGCTCGCCGGCCTGAAAGGACGTTGAGCTCGCCCGAGATCTGACCGGGCTTATGTACCACGACAACCGTCTCGATGCCGTCAGACAACCGGACAATGTCGAGGTGTCCGGAAACCACCACAAAAAAGCTCGCGTTTCTGGCGCCCGCTTTCACGAGCACCTCGCCGCGCTCTACCTTGCGCAAGTGGCCGTGTGCAGCGACGCGCGCGATCTGTGCCTCGGTAAGCGTGGGGAAAGCCTGATCGCCTGCTGTGGCTGCCGACGGTAGCGCGACCTCGGGATCCGCCGCCGCCGACTGGAGTGCCGGTATCATCGTCGCATCAGTAGTAGTCGACAAATGTCATCCCCAATCAGGCACGAAGTTCCGGATTTGTCGAGCTCGTGTACGTCGTATCGGGCGCGAAGGCGGTCTTAACGTCGGCAAGAGTGACCTGTCCACGCGCATTCTCTCTCGCCCAATTGAGCGCGAAGTCCGCAACTTCCTCCCATCCTTTCTGGCCGACTGTGTGATGCGTGCGGTTCGGGAACTCGCGGTAATCCGTAACGGCCGTGGAATTCTTGACGTACTTGCGCATGTTGGCCTTGTTGATAGCCGGCGGAGCCAAGTGATCGTTGCTTCCGGCGATGAACAGGAGCGGCGCACGATCATTCTTTTTATAGTCGACTTTGGACGAGGCGCTCGGATTCAGTAGCGCGAGTGCGGCATCCCAAAGGATGGCGTTCGCTGCCGGAATCGAGTACCGATCGTAGACTTTCTTCGATTCAACCGCGTCCAGCTCGTTCGTGAACGCGTAGTTGAACTGACTCGGGCTCAGTGAAGTAGTCCGTTTGTAACTGAACGGATTGCCGAGGATAGGAAGCGTGGCCCGGATCGTCGCGAAGGGTAGCACCGGTACCCCCGCGGTTTGCGCCGAGTCGACGAGGATCCCGGCCGACCCAAGGCCGCGATCGATCAGCATCTGGGTGATGAGTCCGCCGAACGAATGCCCAATAATGATCGGCTGAGCGTCGAGCTTGCGAATGATGCGATCGTAATGATCGACCACGGTCTTGAGCTTGAGACCCTTGAGCGGCGACGGGTCTT
>DASWGL010000242.1:0-3635 GCA_036393735.1 Gemmatimonadaceae bacterium
CGGCGCACTACGCGGAATAGCTGGAAGACGCTCCGACCCGCCTTCGCCGAGAATTCGCTTCATGTCGGCCGCGTCCTGCGCGACGACGGGCGCGCTCTCCGGACGATAGACCAGTGCCGCCGCCCGCTCCTCTGACAGATACTTCCGCACGACACGCTGAATGTCGTCGGCCGAGGCAGACGTGTAGCGCTTGAAGTATTCGTCCCCGAGCTGCCAGCCGCCCAGCGCTTCCCATTCGGCGAGATAATTGGCACGCCCTTCCGCTGTCTCGAGCCG
The DNA here is from genome assembly GCA_036393735.1 of Gemmatimonadaceae bacterium. Lineage (GTDB taxonomy): Bacteria > Gemmatimonadota > Gemmatimonadetes > Gemmatimonadales > Gemmatimonadaceae > UBA4720. Next base: position 277 of record DASWGL010000242.1, read on the forward strand.
TCGCACCCAGCGCGCCTCGAAGATGCGACGGACTCGAGTGATCTCGTCGTCCTCGATCGACCCGACGCGTAGCTGGTGCAGCTGATCCCAGATCACCCGTGCCGCTTCGGCGGTGTTTTCAGGTTCCGTCTCGGCGTGTATCACGAAAACACCCAGCTCAGTCGGTGTGTAATCGTAGGCGGTGATGGAGGAGGCGAGCTTCTTTTCGCGAACCGCACGGTACAATCGAGATGCGCGTCCATTTGCCAGCACGGAGGCCGCTACGTCGAGCACCGCCGTATCCGGATCCAGAGTGCCCGGAGTTCGCCAACCGAACGCCAGCTGGCTCTGGGCGATGTCGCCAGAGAACTCGCGATAGCGGAAGTCATCGTGCTTCGGCTCCGGCGGCCCCGGATCTCGCACCGGGTCGCCGGATTTCAATTCTCCATACAGCTCCTGGACGCGACGCAGTGCGTCCAAGGGGTCGACATCACCCGAGATACTGAGGATCGTGTTGCTCGGACGATAGAAGTTGCGGTAGAAACGATTCATCATGTCGCGCGTGAACGCGCGAAGGCCCGGCTCCCGCCCAATCCGCCAGCGTCGCATGCGGTGCGCATCGTGGAGCAGCTCGTACAGCGTCTCGGTCGCGACGGCGGAGGGATTATCGGACTTCCGCTTCGCCTCCTGGATGATGACCTCCATCTCTTTCGCGAGCTCGCGCGCATCTATCACCGAATTCGCGTACGCGTCGGCCTGAATCTCCAGCCCCTTCTCGAATCCCGACGATGGCAACACCGTGTAGTAGGTCGTGGTGTCGTAGATCGTGTGGGCGTTCAGGTATCCGCCGCTCGCCTTGGTCTCCTTGGCGATGTCTCCGACCCCGCGCTTCCCGGTGCCTTTGAAGAACATGTGCTCGAGCGCATGCGCGAGCCCGTTCTCCTCGTCCGTCTCGTCGAAGTAACCGGCTTTGACGTACGTGACGATCGCGACGACGGGGGCGGATCGGTCCTCTTGAATGAGGACGGTTAGGCCGTTGGGGAGGAGGGTGCGGTGAATGCTCTTAGAGTCCATTACCGATGCAGAAGTGCTTGATGAAGGCGGGTTAAACGGAACGGGTGCGAGATCTGGAAACTGCAACTGAACGGGTGCGAGACCTGGAAACTGCAACTGAACGGGTGCGAGCGGTCAGAAGTGTAGATGTCAGATCTCCGTTCACGACGCCCAGACTTGCCTCGGCGGCGTACGAGCGACTGCTTGTGCCATGAATGGCGCTTAGTGAAGTCTGGACGTCGTAAACCGAAAACTGACATCTATGCCACTGACTGCTCGCACCCGTTCTTTTGCAGTTTTCATTTACGCCGCTGAGTGGCCAGTTCTCAATCGGCCAGCGATCTCCAGCGCAGCACGACGAGCCCCAACGCGAAGAAGAGCGTCCCGTAGCCGAGTAGCCAGAGAACATCGTTACCGTTTGCGGTTCCTGTCCCGATCAAGGAGTTTGCCACTTCGTCTAGCTTGTGCACCGGAGGCAGCAGCTGTACCGCCTTGCTGCGCCAGTCGTTCCCGTCACCGAACATCGTGCGCAGGATTCGCGCGCCCAGCCAGACAGCCGCCAGTGACAGCCAGTCATAGCGCGTCGCCACCGAGAGGAAAAAGCCGATTCCGCCCATCGCTACATAAATAAGCGCGGTATAAAGGAGGTAATTGACGATGCTGAAGGTGGGCAGAATCGTCTGGAGAATCCTCGAGAGCACGAACATGGACGCCACCACACCAGCCATGTAAACGAAGAAGAGCTGGGTGTAATACAGAATCGGATTCACGGGCTTCGAAAACAGGAACCGGTAGTAGCCCGTCTTCCGATCGGTCGAGACAATGCCATTGACCGCAATGAGAACCGCCAGCGATACGATCGCGCTCGCGATCTGGAGCGTGAAGATCCACACCGGCGAGGCCCGATTGGTTATTTGATATGCGATTGTGCTCCGCAGGGGCGAGATGAATGCGTAGCCCCACAGGAACCCGATGAGGAGTATCGCAATTCCGCGCTCGATGGCGAAATCACGGGCCTGCCAGAGCGAGTATCTCGCCAGACTCCAACGGCTCATTGCGACTCTCCCACGGCTTCCCTGAATTGCTGCTCTAACACCGAGCGCTGGGGGACGACGCTGGCGACAAGCGCTCCCTTGCCGATCAAATCTGCAAGCGCAGCGTTGAGCTCCTGGATGCTCTGCACCGTCACATCGTACTCGCCCCGGCCGGCATCTTCCGCGCCGGGGAATACCGAGCGAAACAGATCGTAGCCGCTAGCGAGCGTCACCCGGAATCGCGTCGCCGCCGGGGCTGCGTGTTCGTAGCCCGTGCTCACGAGGCGCTGCAGTCGTCCGCGATCGATTATCGCGACGCGATCGGCCAGGCGCTGAAGCTCGTCGAGGTTGTGTGAGGCGATGAGTATCGTGCGGTCGGGGCGTCGCAGCTCCTCGACAATGTCGCGAAAGCGCTGCGTCCACACCGGATCCAGTCCGTGAGTCGGCTCGTCGAGAACTAGGATCTGCTCGTCGCGCAGAAGCGCCTGCGCCAGACCGAGCCGCTGCAGATTTCCTTTCGACAGCGCCTTCACTTTCTTGTCGCGGTGCTCGGCAAGGCCGAGCAGATCGATGACGTAGCTCACCCGTTTCGGTATCTCCGAGTAGGGTATGCCGGCCAGCGTCGCGTAGCGCACGAGTGCGTTCTCAGCGCGCCATTTCGGGTTTATGGCGATTAGCTCCGAGAGGTATCCGATTCCGTTTCGCTCGACGTACTGCCGCGCCGGCAAACCGTTGATCTCGACCGTCCCGGTCGTCGGACGCAGATAGCCCAGCATCATCGCGATGAGGGTGGTCTTGCCGGCGCCGTTTGGTCCAGCGATGCCTAGCGTTTCGCCCTCCACGACCATCAACGAAAACTCCTCGACCGCTTTGACAGAGTTGCCGAGGAGTGATTTGTAAATCTTCCCGACGTTCTTGAATTCGATCACAAGGGCGGCGGGGCGGTGGTCGTCGTCGTTGGCTGCAGGCACGTTTGCCACGGACCATTGCCAGCTTTGCCGATCCAGCTCGTTCCTTCCGTTATGCGATTGAGCCGCATCATCGTGCAACCGAGGTAGCCTTGCGAGGCGCGGTCCTGCGGATTGGCTGTGACCGCGCGCACGAAAAATCGGCGGGCGAGATCGTACTGACGGCTTGCGAAGAGAACGAGTCCCATCTCGCGCAGACCGGCCGCGTTCTTCGAGTCGAGCCTCAATGCGGTGTCAAGTTGCGCCCGCGCGGTGGCGAGGTCGCCCTCTTCGCGCGCGAGCTTGGCGAGGAAGACGTGCGGAGTCGGTGCGTTGGGATCGGCAT
>DASWGL010000243.1:0-5512 GCA_036393735.1 Gemmatimonadaceae bacterium
CTCCGGCTCGCTCTCGGCGATGTGCATCGCGAGTGGAAGGCGGCGCGCATTTGCAAAGCTCGCCGCCGCGGTGTAGAGCGGATCCGATACCGTGTAGGGCGCATGGGGTGAAACGCCCAGCGCCACCAGATCCGTTTGCCCGAGGCGTAGCTTCTCGATGCGCTCTTCCAGCTCACGCATCGCGATTACCGCCTGCGAAGGATCGGGTCCGAAGACTTCCTGGTACATGATTCCGCGGACACCCAGCTCGCGCATCGCCTGGAGCACGACGCCGCTCAAGCAAGTGTCGGCGTAAGTCGTGATGCCGGCCTCGAGCCCTTCGAGGATCCCGAATCGCGCGGAGTCGAGCAGCATCTCGGCGTCGAGAATCTCATTTCGGCTCTGGCGAAGCTTGTCGATCCACTCCGCGAAGCGACAATCCTCGAGGAAGCCGCGCATCGCGGTGAGCTCGAGGTGGGTGTGGGTGTTGACAAGGCCGGGAAGCAGGATTGCCTCGCCGAGATCGTAGTCTTTACCCGATGGCGCGTCGGCTCGCGGGCCGACGTAGGTGATCAATCCGTCGCTCTCGACGACGGTTCCATTTTCGATCGGCGGCTGGGTGATTGGCAGCACCCAACGCGCGTGGTAGCGCATCAGCGCGGGATCGGGACCGGCGGGCGAGCCGGTGACGGAATCGTATCGGTTCGTGGGCGCGTGGTGTCACGTCGCGGTAGGGGTCGACGCGTGGTGTCGAACACTGTCGGGCGATGCGTTGAATCGCGCCGTTTCGTCGTGTCGAACACCGTGGGTGTCCGCTGTTGTTGCCCACGCGATGGCACCGGCTCGTAGCCCGGCTGGATGGTTGGCGGCGTCACGGTGATCGGCGTTCGCACTCCACCCGGTGGAGGCTGAGTAATCGGGATCGTGCTCAAGGTATCGACCGGAGTGAGGCCGGGATTCGCGTACGGTCCGTGCTTGTCGCAGTCGCGGGTCGGCTCGGTTCCGGATATGTAGAACTCGCTCGTGACGAGATTCCGCGGGCAGTATGGCGTCTGGAGCAATCCGCTACTGACGTCGATCTCGCGCGTGACGATTGACAGCGGTTTCGGCCAGTCGGGCGGTGCCGGCATGCGGCGATACACCTCGGTCATAAACGCGGTCCACGCCGGCGCAGCGAGCACTCCGCCCTGCGCGTTGTCCTTGATCTTCGACGGCCGGTCGAGTCCGTACCAGACTCCGGCAATGAGATCGGCGGTGTAACCGACGAACCAGACGTTGGTACCGTCGTTCGTCGTCCCCGTTTTTCCACCAGCTGGAAGATGAAAACCCGATGCGTACACGCCGGCTGCACTTCCTCGACGAATCACGTCTTTCATCATGTCGACCATGATCCACGCTTCCTCGGGCGACAGCACCTGCGTGCGCGTCGGCGTCGGCTGCCACAAAATCTCGCCCTTCTGATTCTCGACTCTTATGATCGCGTTCGGGCTCGCGCGGACGCCAAGATTGGCGAACGCGCTGTAGGCAGATATCAGCTCGATCGGATAAACATCGGCTGCTCCGATGTGGATCGATGGATACGGAGGAATTGGAGTGGTGATGCCGAAATTCCTGGCCTCGTTAACGACGGTTTGTTCGCCGAGCTCCATGCCGAGACGGACGGTGGAAACGTTGCGGGAGAGGTAGAGAGATTGGCGGAGCGGAATCTCGCCGAGGAATTTCAGATCGTAGTTCTGCGGCGCCCATTCGGGTTGACCTGGAACCTGGAGCACAAGCGGACTGTCGTTGACGAGATATGACGGCGACCTGCCATTCTGAATCGCGGCCGAATACACGATCGGCTTGAACGTCGAGCCAGGCTGACGCAGCGCCTGAACGGAGCGATTGAATTTCGAATCGTCGAAATCGCGTCCGCCGATCATGACGCGCACAGCGCCGTTGCGGGGGTCTAGCGCGAGGAACGCGCTTTGGAGGTACGGTGATGTGCCGCTGCCCTCATCACCTTCGCGGTGAGCGACGTAGTGCTCGTACGTCTCGTGACTGTATGGTCCGAAGCGTCCGGCTTCGATCGCGCGCGCCTGGTGCTCCAGCGCCCGCTCGGCCGCCCCCTGCATGTCGAGGTCGAGCGTCGTGTAAACCTTGAGTCCCTGTTCGTACAGCTGCTTGCCGAACTGCGCGTCGAGCTGCTGCCGCACCCATTCGACGAAATAGGGCGCTGTCTCGCCGGAAATCGATTTATTGGCGAGCTGCAGCGGGTACGCCTTCGCCCTGCTGGCGTCCGCATCGTTGATGAGGTCGTTCTGGCGCATCAGCTCGATGACGGTATTGCGGCGTTGTATGGCGCGCTCGGGAAAGCGAACCGGATTGTAGCGGGCGGGGGCCTTGGGGAGAGCGGCGAGAGTAGCGGCTTCAGCGAGGTTCAGGTCGCGAACTGACTTTCCGAAGTACCGCTGCGACGCCGTCTCGACGCCGTAGGCGCCGTGACCGAGGTCGATCTGATTGAGGTAGAGCTCCAGAATTTTCTTCTTGTCGTATTTCGCCTCGATCTCGCGCGCGACTTTCGCTTCCTTGACCTTGCGGATGATGCTTTTCTCGCGCGAGATCTGCTCGGGGAAGACGTTGCGCGCGAGCTGCATGGTTATGGTGGAAAACCCTTGCGAGAAACCATGGAGCGGTGAGCGCAGAATCACGCTGGTGGCGCGGTGCCAGTCGATGCCGGCGTGCTGGTAGAAGCGCTTGTCCTCGGTGCTGACGAACGCTTCCTGAACGATCTTCGGGATCTCGTCGATCTTCACCAGCGTGCGGCGCTCGAGACCAAGCTCGGCGATGAATCTTCCGTCGACGGCGTAGAGCTTCGACGTCTGGTGTGGTGTGTACTCGGCCAGGCTATCGATCGACGGGCACTGGCTTCCCCGACAGATGAGGGCCCACGTGCTGTAGACCACGCCGGCGCCGAGGGCGACGAGGAAAGTGACGACAAGCAGGACCACCCGGACGAACGTTGGGTGCCGCTTATGGAATCGGAGTTTGTTGTTGGTGTCGGCGGCCATGCGGAGTAAAGAAGATAACTGTGATACACCGAAGGTGACACCGTGGTCGGGCGTCCCTATCTTCCCCGCATGCACGCGAAGAATTCATTGCTGGACGAGCTGTCCTGGCGCGGAATGATCTACCAACACACGGACGGTTTGGCTGACGCTCTCGCAACGGGAGAAGTGAGCGCATACGTGGGTTTCGACCCTACCGCTCCGAGCCTGCATCTGGGCCATCTCGTGCCGGTGATGGGACTTGCGCATCTGCAGCGTGCGGGGCACCGGCCGGTTGCGCTGGTTGGAGGCGGCACGGGCATGATCGGTGATCCGAGCGGCAAAACCTCGGAGCGACCGCTCGCGTCGGCGGATGAGATCGAGGCGAATTCGCGCTCGATCGAGAAACAGCTCGAGCGCTTTCTGGATTTCACCGGTCCGAGGGCTGCTCGCATGCGCGATAACGCGGCGTGGCTTCGTCCGCTCAAGGCAGTGGAGTTCATGCGCGATGTCGGCAAGCACTTCACTGTCAACTACATGCTGGCAAAGGATTCGGTGCAGTCGCGCATCGAGGGCGGAATATCATTTACTGAATTCTCCTACATGCTGCTGCAGGCGTACGATTTTCTCGAGCTTTATCGGCGTGAGGGCGTAACGCTGCAGATGGGGGGCAGCGATCAATGGGGGAACATCACCGCGGGTATGGAGCTGATTCGGCGCGTGGAGGGAAAGTCCGCGCATGCGCTGACGATGCCGCTGGTGACGACCGCGAGCGGATCCAAGTTCGGCAAGACTGAAGAGGGGGCGGTGTGGCTCGATCCCGCGCGCACATCGCCGTACAAATTCTATCAGTACTGGATCAATGTCGACGACCGCGATACGGGGAAATACCTGAGGCTGTTCACGCTTCTCTCCCGGAAAGAGATCGAAGCGCTTGACAAGCTCATTGAGACAGCGCCAGAGAAGCGCGAGGCGCAGCAGGCGTTGGCGCGTGAAGTGACCACGCGCGTCCACAGCGAGGATGCGGCGCGAGTGGCCGAAGAAGTGTCGCAGGTTCTGTTCGGGAAGGCGGATCCGACGACGTTAACGGAGCCGGTGCTCAAGGCGTTGAGTCAGGAAGTGCCCTTCGCGGAGACGCGCGAGACCCCAGGCTTGCTGGACGCACTCGTGACATTGAAGCTTGCGGCATCGAAGAGCGCGGCGAGGCGACTGGTCGAGCAAGGCGGAGTATCTCTGAACGGACAGCGAGCGAGCGCCGATACTGACGTGGCGAACGCGAAGCCTCTAGCCGGACGCTACTTTCTGATAAGAAAGGGCGCTCGCGATTACGGTTTGTTGCTCGTCAGGAAATGATCCGATCGCAGATATTTAGAGCGACCGAGCGAGTCGAGGCCAACGCGTGATCAACGGCACGCACTTTCTTCTGTACAGCAAGAATCCGGAAGCCGATCGTGCCTTCCTGCGAGATGTGCTGGAATTCCGGTCGGTCGATGCCGGGAGAGGTTGGCTGATATTCGCATTGCCGCCGGCGGAGATTGCCGTACATCCTCACGATGGAGATTCCGCACCCAACACGCATGATGGTGTTGCGGGCGCAGCCATGTACATCATGTGCGACGATTTGAAATCGACGATGAGATCTCTTGAGGCAAAAAAAGCTACCTTCGCATCGGTGCAAGACGAAGCATGGGGGATCGTTACAACTCTTGCCCTCCCGAGCGGCGCGAAGATCGGCTTATATCAGCCGAAGCATCCTACAGCAGTAGAGCTACGTTAAAGTCGTCTTACTGCACTGAACCGAGGCGCACATGCTCTTCATGGTGATCGAGACGTACCGCGATGGCGATGCGAAGCCGGCCTATCGCCGCTTCAAGGAGAAAGGGCGGATGGCTCCGCACGGTGCGCACTACCTTTCCAGCTGGGTGACGACCGACTTCGAGCGCTGCTTCCAGGTGATGGACTGCGACGACAGAGCGCTTCTGGACGAGTGGATGTCCAACTGGAGCGACATCGTAGAGTTCGAGGTGATTCCGATCATCACGTCGGAGAAGGCTACGGCCGCGATCGCCCCTCATCTATGATCGATCGGTTGATCCTTTACTCTGGAGAAGGAAAACCAACTGCGAGAAGAGCAAGGTAGGAGGTGCGAGGTACGAGGTATGAGGTAACGCGCACCACGTGGCGCTTCTACCTCCTACCTCGATCCTAGCACCTCGAACCCACAACCTAGCTCTTCTCGCATTTGCAGTTCCGCCTAATAGTTGCGCAAACCGCCCTACTCGTCCGACCGCGGCCTTCTCCTCGGCTTCCCTTCCTGCGCCTGGTCGTACCAGTTTTCGAGCGTACGCGACGCTAGATCACGTCCGCCCAGACCAAATGCTAGACCGAGCGCAACTGCCAGCGCTCCCACGAATCCGGTGAACAGCGTGTTGATCAGATTCGTAGCGATGCCGAGCTGATTGATCGCCACTACCACCGCGAATGACCATACCGCGGTGCGCGAGACG
>DASWGL010000244.1:0-3871 GCA_036393735.1 Gemmatimonadaceae bacterium
TCCGCTGCCTGCTGCCTGCTTGACCGGCTTTTCGCCATCCGACGAGTTGTTTCCTTTGCCCTGCGTATGTTCGTTGAAATCAGCGCCGTCGAAGCGCACCACTCGGTTGCGCCCGGTCTCCTTCGCCACGTAGAGAGCATCGTCCGCCGCTCTCAACAGTGCCTCCTGATCCTTCACCCGCGGATGGGGCGCAGCCGCCACGCCGCAGCTTATCGTCCGGGTGATCGTCTTGCCATCGGGCAATGAAAATGTATGGCCCTCCACAATCTCCCGCAGCCGTTGCGCGAAGGTCATCGCGGCATCGAGCACCGTGCCGGACAAAATGAGAAGGAACTCCTCTCCGCCGTAGCGACCGACGCGGTCGATCTCGCGCGCCGCACCTTTGAGGAGCTGCGCGACCGTCTTGAGCACTGAATCCCCGGCCTGGTGGCCGTAGTTGTCGTTTACGCTCTTGAACTTGTCGATGTCGCACATGATGAGCGCTATTGGCTCGTGCAGACGGATAGAGTGCTGCCACATTTCTCCGAGACGCTCCTCGAGCGAACGCCTGTTGTCTATGTCCGTCAGGCCATCGGTGAGGGAAATGCGCCGCAGTTTGTCGTTCAGCTCCGACAGCTCCTGCTTGCTCTCGGCCAGGTCCGACTGGAGCTTCTTGATGCGGAGGAGCGAGTTAACCCGCGCTTCGAGCTCGGCGAAGTTGATCGGCTTGGTGATGTAGTCGTCGGCGCCGGCGTCCAGACCCTCGACCTTGTTCTCGGTGGAGTCCAGCGCGGTCTGCATGATCACGGGGATGAACGGAAGCTCTTTGCTTTCTCTCTTTGCCTTGAGGCGGCGCACGACTTCCATGCCGTCCATCTTCGGCATCATCACGTCGAGGAGGATCAGATCGGGGCAGGAGCGCTCTACCGCATCCAACGCGGCTTGTCCGTCGCTCGCTCCCTCCACTATGTACCCCCGCGCCTCCAACCGAGCGCGGAGCAGCTCGATGTTGTCCTCGTGATCGTCGACGACAAGAATCCGTCCCTTACGCTCCATTGTTCTTGCCGAGGAATCTCTGCACCTCCGCGACTACCGCTCTCGGTTCACAGGGCTTGGCAAGGTATCCATCGCAGCCGACCTCCATCGCCTTCTCGCGATCGGACGCGAGCGCGTGCGCGGTGAGTGCGATGATGGGGATCCCCTTCGTCGACGGATCGTGCTTCAGCACCTGGGTTGCCTCCCAGCCGTCGATGATCGGGATGGATATATCCATCAGGATCAGATCAGGCTTTTCCGACCGGGCTTTTGCTATTCCTTCCTCACCGTTCAGCGCCTCGGTTACCTCGTAACCGAAGTGCTTCAGGATGGTGGAATAGACGATGCGGTTGTCCTCGTTGTCCTCAACCAATAATACCATTTTACCTGAACTGCTCATTCAGCGTCCTCGCACGGCTATTGCTAGGTGGGGTTCAGGGCAAATTTCTTACCATCCCCTGAGCCAGGCTCTTATGTTCAATTCGCCCAGCCCGCCCAGACCGACCTCGCCCGGCCCCAAGGCACCACCCCCGGGATCGATTCCTCAGCCCCAGCGGGATGGCGTTCCCCACGAGACTGTTCCCGACTGGAATAATATTGGTCTGTTTACCGCGGGGATTGCACTGGGAGCAATACTCGGAGCGAGCGTCGCGCTTCTCTGGGCACCCGCGAGTGGAGACGAGACACGCCATCGCATCGGACTACGCGTGCGGGGATTCCGCGGGGACGACGACATCTGGGACGAACTGGCCGAGGAGCTGGAGCGCGCTGCCGCGGAGAGGGAAGAGGAAGCGGAAGAAGAAGAGGAAGAACTCAGCGCCGCGCTTAAGACCTAGCCGGCTCTGAGTCCGGCGTCTGCCTCCGCCTTGTACTTGCCGTCGTTGTAATCCCGGTTCGGCAGCTTCATCACCGCCTGCCACTCTGCCCGCGCCTTCGCCTTGTCGCCCATATCGCGGTAGACGCCGGCGAGATCGAGGTGGTGCACGATCCGGTCCGGCTCATTGGCGACGGATTCCTCCATATAGCGCTTTGCCTCGCCCCAGTTTGCCGACTCGAAGACTTTCCCACCAAGGAAATTCTTCGCCAGCATGCGAGTGAATCCGTTCAATCGCATCACCTCGGCGTTCCACATTCCCATCACGTGTAAACAGCCAGGGTGTTTGGGATCGATCTTGAGACACTCGAGTGCCTGCGTGCGAACGTCACCGGCGTACTTGACTCGTGCCCTCGGACCCTGCGTGAGGGCGTTTTTTCCCAACGAGCGGGCGAGGTGAAAGTGGCCCTCAGCGTCACCCGGATTGGCTTCGACGGCGCGCCGCGCGTACAACTCGGCGTTCCTGAAATAGAGGCCGCGCTTTTCGTCGTCGCGCTCGTATGATCCCAGGTCGACAGCTGACCTCGAAGCCTTCCAGAGGGCTTCGTAGTTCTTGGGATCTTCCTTGATTGCGGCTTCGTAGTGCTGCAGAGCAGCGGGAGCGTTCATGGCGACGTATTCTTTGTCGCCAAGCGCGATGTGATCGGCTGCCGTCTGGGCGCCCGCAATCGAGGCAGTGAGCAGCAATCCTGCAGACAAATACTTAAGGCCGCGCATATGAACTCCGATTACGAGGTGATGTTGACCAAGACAGATACCCCGGCTGAGGCTAAATGATCGTACCACGTCTGATTGAACGCAAACGGGACGGCGAACGGCTGGAACCGCGGGAGATCAGGGAGCTCGTACTCACCTACGCGAAGGGCCAGATACCCGATTATCAGATGGCCGCGTTTCTGATGGCGGTGTACTTCCGCGGGCTCGACCGGAGTGAGATGAACGCGATGATGGAGGCGATGCTCGAGAGCGGCAAGCGACTGGATCTCTCCCGTCTGCCCATGACGCGAATCGACAAGCACTCGACGGGCGGCGTCGGAGACAAGACATCGCTCATCCTCGCGCCGCTCATCGCATCGCTCGGCGTCGCGGTGCCGATGATGTCGGGACGCGGGCTCGGGCACACCGGGGGCACGCTCGACAAGCTGGAATCGATTCCGGGCTTCAGGACTGCTCTGACGCTGTCTGAAGCGGAGAAGCAGATCGCGAGAATCGGTTGCGCCATGCTGAGCCAGACGGACGAAATTGTTCCCGCGGACCGGAGGCTTTACGCGCTCCGCGACGCTACGGCGACGGTGGAGGTGATTCCACTCATCGCCGCGAGCATCATGAGCAAGAAACTCGCGGAGGGACTGACCGGATTGGTGCTCGACGTCAAGCGCGGCTCCGGCTCATTCCTGCCAAAACTCGAGGACGAGCTCGAACTGGCGAAGGCGATGATCGAGCTTGGTACCGCGCATGGATGTCCAGTGGTCGCCCTCCTGACCGCAATGGATCGTCCGCTTGGCAACGCTTGTGGCAACGCGCTCGAGGTCGTAGAGGCGATAGACGTTCTGAAGGGTGGCGGGCCTCCCGATCTGATCGAGATCACTTTTGCGTTGGGAGCCGCGATGCTCGTCCTTGGTACCGTCGCGACAACGTTGGAGGGAGCACACGTGCTGATGCGCGACGCGATTAGTTCCGGAAGGGCGCTGCTCAAGTTCGAGGAAATCGTGGCGGCTCAGGACGGCGACGCGGGAGTAGTACGCGACCCGATCCGCCTGCCGCGGGCGCGGCATCAGGAGAACTTCGTAGCGAAGCGCGCGGGCGTTGTAAGGACCGTCGAGCCGCGGGCGATCGGCTACGGAATCATCGCCCTCGGGGGTGGCCGCCGGAATATGGAGGAAAGGGTCGATCCCTCAGTCGGATTCGTGATCACGGCGAAGCCGGGACTCCATGTCACCAAAGGTCAGACGCTGGCGACGATCCACGCGCGCAGCGAAGCGG
>DASWGL010000245.1:0-9441 GCA_036393735.1 Gemmatimonadaceae bacterium
CGATCTCGCTTTTTGCGGGAACGGTGCGCGACACGAGCGACGGCCGCGGTGTAAGTGCCATCGATTACTCCGCTTACACCTCCATGGCCGAAGCCGAGCTCAGGCAGATCGTCGCCGAGGCAGCGGACCGCTTTGGTGTCACGTCGCTCATAGTCGAGCATAGAATAGGGGTGCTTTCTCTCGGAGAGACCAGCGTGGCGATCGCCGCCGCGCATGCGCATCGCGCGCCGGCGTTCGATTGCACCCGCTATGTCATCGAAGAGATCAAGAAGCGTGTCCCCATTTGGAAGATGGAGCACTACATCGATGGAACGCGCGAGTGGGTTGACCCCACGAACGCGCGCGGAGTAACCACGGAGTGAGCATCACGTTGCGAGACGGCTTCGGGCGGAGCATCGAGTATCTGCGCATCTCCGTTACGGACCGCTGCAACTTCCGTTGTCTCTACTGTATGCCGGTGTCGGGACTGGAGTGGCTGCCCAAATCGGGAATCCTCTCTTACGAAGAAATCGCGGAGGTCGTGAGCCAGCTGGCTCCGCTCGGCTTGCGGCGGCTCCGCATTACGGGAGGGGAGCCAACGCTGCGTCCGGATCTCGAGCTGCTGATCGGAATGCTGCGGGCAATCCCCGAGATCGAAGACATTTCCCTCTCGACGAACGGGGTGCGGCTGCCGCCGCTTGCCGAACCTTTCGCCCGAGCCGGCCTCGATCGCGTCAACATGAGCGCCGATTCGCTCCGACCCGATCGGATCAGGGCAATCTCCAGGAGAAATACCGACTTCGATCCAATTGCTGCTCTGATGTCCGCGGAAGCCGCCGGGCTGTCGCCGATCAAGATCAATGTCGTCGTCATGCGCGGAATAAATGACGACGAAGTCTGCGATTTTGCGCGGCTCACTTTCGAGCACGATTGGCACGTGCGGTTTATCGAGCTGATGCCCGTTGGAGAAATGCGCGAGCTCACCTGGAATCATGTGGTGACGAGCGACGAGATTCTGCACCAGGTCGAGACAGTGGCGCCCATTCAGCCGGCGATCGGTCCAGCAAGAGGGAATGGCCCAGCGCGCTACTTCCGGTTTCACGGCGCCAAGGGCACCGTCGGCGTCATCACGCCGATGTCGCATACCTACTGCGGCAGCTGCAACCGAGTGAGGCTCACGGCGGACGGCCGCCTTCGCACGTGTCTTTTCGGGAACGAGGAGACGGATCTTCGGACGCCGCTGCGCGAAGGATTGCCTCTCGAGCCGTTTTTCAGAAGCGCACTCGCGTCGAAGCCCGAAGAGCACCATTTGCTCCAGATGAGTGTCGGTGGCCTCCGGGCGCTTTCGCAAGTCGGAGGCTGAGCAAGAGTCTGCGTCGCTCGCGTGTTCGACTCGCTTGTCGACGATTGCTCACAGTGCGCCGCCCGGATAGCTTTCGCGCACTGAATCTCCACACTTCGACACAATAATGGTTAACAAGATTACGGTGGTCGGCGCTGGCAACGTCGGTGCGACCACCGCGCAGCGAATTGCAGAGAAGGAGCTCGCACGCACCGTCGTGATGGTCGACGTGATGGAAGGAATCCCGCAGGGCAAAGCGCTCGACCAGTGGCAGTCGGCTCCAATTGAAGGCTTCGACTCGCGCGTCGTCGGCACCAATGGATACGAAGAGACGCGCGAGTCCGAGATCATTATCATCACCGCCGGCATCGCCCGAAAACCCGGCATGTCGCGCGACGATCTGCTCAACACCAACGCGGGAATCGTCAAGCAGGTCTCCGAGCAGATCAGGGCGACCTCTCCGAACGCGATCCTGATCGTCGTCTCGAATCCGCTCGATGTGATGGCATACGTCGCGATGAAGGTCACTGGATTTCCCCGCGAGAGAGTCCTCGGGATGGCGGGCGTCCTCGACACCGCGCGGTATCGCGCTTTTATCGCTGAGGCTCTGGACGTCTCCGTGCGGGACATTCAAGCGATGGTTCTTGGCGGACACGGTGACACGATGGTGCCGCTCATTTCCTACACGTCCGTGAGTGGAATCCCGATCACCCAGCTCATGCCGCAGGCAAAGCTCAACGCGATCGTGGAGCGCACGCGCGTGGGCGGAGCGGAGATCGTGAAACATCTCAAGACCGGCTCTGCCTACTACGCTCCATCCGCAGCGGCGGTCCAGATGTGCGAGTCTATCGTCTTCGACCAGAAGCGCATTCTTCCCTGCGCCGCCTGGCTCGAGGGTGAGTACGGGATGTCCGGCCTTTTCCTCGGCGTCCCGTGCAAGCTTGGTCGGGGCGGACTGGAGAAGATCATCGAAGTGGAGCTTACTCGAGAGGAGCGCGATGCCCTGGCGAAGAGCGCGGACGCTGTCCGCGAGCCGATGGGCGCGGTAAAGCTGTAAGAACGCGGATGGGCAGTCTTCGCGGCTTCTACGCCTCCATGGTCGGCAAGAAAGTCGTCATGGGAGTTACCGGTATTATCGGAATCGGCTTCGTCATCATCCATTCCCTCGGCAATCTTCTCGTTTTCCGTGGGCCCGCCGCCATCAATTCGTACTCGCATTTTCTCAAAAGCACAGGCGAGCTGCTGTGGGCCGTGCGCATCATTCTCATCGTCGCGGTCGTTCTCCACATGATCGCGGCGGTCCAGCTGACGCGCCAGAGCCGCTCGGCGCGGCCAATCGCGTACACGAAACACGAACACCAGGCGGCTACGGTGGCGTCCCGCACGATGCGGTGGGGTGGAGCGCTGCTTCTCGTGTTCATCGTGCTGCACATTCTGCACTTCACGACGGGCACGATCAGGCCAGCTGGCGTCTTCAGCAGCGAGGACGTGTACGCGAACGTCGTTACGAGCTTCAGAATCTGGTGGGTGTCGCTGTTTTATGTGCTCGCGATGGTGGCGCTTGGACTGCACCTCTTCCACGGTGCGTGGAGCTCGGTGAGGAGCATTGGCGTCAGCCCACCCTCGCCGCAGCCGTTGCATCACCGGATCTCGCTCGCGATCGCCCTTCTCGTGTGGGCCGCCTTCACGGCCGTACCGGTCGCGGTATTCGCCGGAATCGTTCGATGACTCTTCAACTTGATGCCCGAACCCCGCCTGGACCGCTCGCGGAAAAATGGAATCGGCATCGCTTCGAGATGAAGCTCGTGAACCCCGCGAACAAGCGGAAGAATACGATAATCGTCGTCGGCACTGGACTGGCTGGCGGCGCCGCCGCGGCAACGATGAGCGAGCTGGGCTACAACGTGAAGTGTTTCTGCTTCCAGGATTCACCGCGTCGCGCGCACAGCATCGCGGCGCAGGGCGGAATAAACGCGGCGAAGAACTATCAGAACGACGGCGACAGCATCTATCGCCTGTTTTACGACACGATCAAGGGCGGAGATTTCCGTTCCCGCGAGGGCAACGTCTACCGGCTCGCGGAACTGAGCGTGAACATCATCGACCAGTGCGTAGCGCAGGGCGTACCGTTCGCGCGCGAGTACGGCGGCCTGCTCTCGAACCGGTCGTTTGGGGGCGCGCAGGTGTCACGCACGTTCTACGCGCGCGGCCAGACGGGACAGCAACTGCTTCTTGGCGCGTATCAGGCTCTCGAGCGCCAGATCGCTCGCGGCGGCGTGAAGATGTTTCCACGCACGGAGATGCTCGATCTCGTCGTCATCGATGGCAAGGCCCGAGGAATCGTCACCCGTGACCTGGTCACTGGAGCAATCGAGTCGCATGCGGGTGAAGCAGTCGTACTCGCCACAGGCGGTTACGGCAACGTGTACTATCTCTCGACCAACGCGCAGGGATCGAACGCGACGGCAATTTGGCGCGCCTACAAGCGCGGCGCGGCATTCGCGAACCCGTGCTTCACCCAGATCCATCCGACCTGCATCCCGGTCACCGGTGAACATCAGTCGAAGCTGACGCTGATGAGCGAATCGCTCAGGAACGATGGGCGCGTCTGGGTTCCGAAAAAGCCCGACAAGCGCGATCCGCGCCAGATTCCCGAGGAGGACAGGGACTATTTTCTCGAGCGCAAATATCCGGCTTTCGGCAACCTCGCGCCGCGCGACATCGCGTCGCGCGCGGCAAAAGAAGTGTGCGACGAGGGAAGGGGAGTCGGCGAATCAGGGCTCGGCGTCTACCTCGATTTCGCCGACGCCATCAAGCGACTCGGCCGCGATGTGATCGAGGAGCGGTACGGAAACCTGTTCGAGATGTATCAGCGGATCACCGACGAGAACCCGTACGACGTGCCGATGCGAATCTATCCGGCGGTCCATTACACCATGGGGGGACTCTGGGTCGATTACAATCTCATGGGAACCATCGATGGTCTTCATGTCACCGGAGAAGCGAACTTCTCCGATCACGGAGCCAACAGGCTTGGAGCTAGCGCTCTGATGCAGGGACTCGCCGACGGATACTTCATCATCCCGAACACCATCGGTCAGTATCTGGCGAGCCAGAAGCCGCCGAAGGTCGACGCATCACACCCCGCGTTCGTGTCGGCGGAGGCCGAGGTGGTAGAGAGGACAAATCGGTTCCTTTCGATCAACGGGAAGCGAACGGTATCGTCGTTCCATCGCGAGCTCGGGAAGATCATGTGGAACTACTGCGGGATGTCGCGCAACGAATTGGGCCTCAAGCTCGCACTCAAAAAGATTCCTGAGCTGCGACAAGAGTTCTGGCGCGACGTCAACGTGCCTGGCAGCGACGTCGAGTTGAATCAGGCGCTCGAGAAGGCCGGACGCGTCGCTGACTTTCTCGAGCTGGGCGAGTTGATGTGCCTCGACGCCCTCCATCGAACCGAATCGTGCGGAGCGCATTTCCGGGAGGAGAGTCAGACACCCGATGGCGAGGCGCTGCGCGACGATGAGAACTTCGCCTACGTGGCCGCCTGGCAATACGCGGGCGAAGGGAAAAGTCCCATTCTCAACAAGGAGCCGCTCGTCTTCGAGAACGTGAAGCTCTCGCAGCGGAGCTACAAGTAATGGACTTCACCCTACATGTCTGGCGACAGGCGGACCCCGACGCGCGGGGCAAAATGGTTGTCTACGAGGCGCGCGATATCAGCTCCGACATGTCTTTCCTGGAGATGCTGGACGTCGTCAACGAGAGGCTCACCTTGCAAGGCGAGGTTCCGATCGCGTTCGACCACGACTGTCGTGAGGGCATCTGTGGCATGTGCAGTCTCATGATCAACGGCATCGCACATGGTCCGATGAAGGGAACCGCTACATGCCAGCTTCACATGCGAAGCTTCAGGGATCGCGACACCATTTACATTGAACCCTGGCGAGCCCGGGCGTTTCCGGTCATCAAGGATCTGACGGTCGATCGCTCGGCGCTCGACCGCATCATACAAGCGGGCGGATTCATCACGGCACCCACTGGCGGCGCCCAGGATGCGAATTCGATTCTCGTTCCCAAGGAGAGCGTCGAGAGCTCCATGGACGCTGCGGCGTGCATCGGATGCGGCGCGTGCGTGGCTGCGTGTCCGAACGCATCGGCGTCGCTCTTCACCGCGGCGAAGATCACCCATCTCGGTCTTCTCCCCCAGGGTCAGCCGGAGCGCTACCGCCGTGCGCTACAGATGGTCGAGCAAATGGATCTCGAAAACTTTGGAAGCTGCACGCTGCACGGCGAGTGTCAGGAAGCGTGTCCGAAGGAGATCAGCATCGATACCATGACCCGGATGAATCGGGATTTTATTCGGGCGGGTGTAATAGGTACCCACCCGTAGCCTCAAACGCGGGCGCGTATCAGCGCCCGCATCAACGCTCAAATCTTGGGGATGTGGTTGGGGTCGAGGTGCCGGCGTTCGATCTCGCGGTGCAGTCGGGTCTTCTCGCTGTTCTTCTCGGCCTCGTCGTGTTGCTTGCGCTCTTCGAACAGGCGATGCGCGGCGTTGTGGTGCGCTATGCTCTTGGTGGGCTCGAGAGGGTTTGGAGCGGCGTCTGGGGGGACCGGCTTGATGCCGTTGCCTGTGTGCAGTTGTTCGAGAATCTTGCTGCGAGTTTTTGAACCGTGCTGCCCCTCGGCATGATCCTGAGGGCCCTTCTGTACGCCGTCACGATTTTGCATCAGCCTGACTTCCTCCCGATTACGGTTCGATCTTGTAGATAACTTCGGCAAGCTGGGGGCCATACTACAGCCGCGGTAGTGTCACCCCCTGCTGTCCCTGATACTTGCCCTTCTTATCCTTGTAAGAAACCATTGGTTCCTCCTCGCCCTTGAAGAACAGAACCTGAGCAATGCCCTCGTTGGCGTAGATCTTGGCGGGCAGAGGCGTCGTATTCGAGATCTCGAGCGTCACGAACCCCTCCCACTCCGGCTCGAACGGCGTGACGTTGGTAATGATCCCGCACCGCGCGTAGGTGGATTTACCTACAGTGATAGTCACGACGTTCCGCGGGATGCGGAAGTATTCCACCGAGCGGGCGAGCGCGAACGAGTTGGGCGGAACGATGCAGACGTCCCCTTCGAACTCGACGAATGATTTGGGATCGAAGTTCTTCGGATCCACGATCGAGCTCAGCACATTCGTGAAAATCTTGAACTCGGGAGCGACTCTCATGTCGTATCCGTACGAGCTCACCCCGTAGGAGATAACCCCCGACCTTACCTGACTGCTCTCGAAGGGCTCGATCATCCCGTGCTCCTTTGCCATCCGGGTGATCCAGCGATCCGACTGAATTGACATTGATGAGTAGTGTGATTGTGTGAGGGAGCCGGAGTTCCGGCAAAAGGTGGGTTGAGCGGGATTCGCAGCTTTTCGTCGTGAATGTACGATTTTCGCACTGTCACCGCCACCGAACGAGGGCCGTTGAATTACAAGATTGCCAACGGTAAATTCAAAAAAATCGCACTAGTGAAATTTTTCACGAAGTCTGAGACGCCATGGCTCGCGCTTATTTCCCGGTTCTAATGCTCTTTGGTTTCGTGTTGGTCAACGCGCTCCTGATCATCGGGATCTCGGCGCTGACGATCCGCGGACGGCCGACGCCGGTCAAGCAGCAGGCGTACGAATCCGGGATTCCAGCTATCGGCGATGCGCGAGAGCGCTTTTCGGTGCGTTTCTACCTCGTCGCGATCCTGTTCATCATCTTCGACATCGAGACGGTGTTCATGATCCCGTGGGCGGTCTACTTCAGGCAGCTTTCCTGCTTTGTGCCGCTCGTGAACGGTACGTGTCCCGTTGGAAACATCTCCTTTTTCGGCCTGGGTGAGATGCTGGTGTTCATGCTGATCCTGCTCGTTGGCTTCGTCTACGTCTGGAAGAAAGGGGCATTGCAATGGGATTGACCGCTCCGGCAGAGCACCGCACCGTCTCGTACGCGCCAGAGTCGCAGGAAGGCTGGGTCGCGACTCGCCTGGACTTCCTCGTCAACTGGGGACGCGCCAACTCTTTATGGCCAATGCCCTTTGGGACGGCGTGCTGCGCGATCGAGTTCATGGCGACGGCGGCCAGCGATTTCGACCTGGCACGCTTCGGGATGGAGCGCATGAGCTATTCGCCGCGTCAGGCAGATGTGCTCATCTGCGCTGGTCGCGTCCCATTCAAGCTGGCCCCGATCATCCGCCGCATCTGGCAGCAGATGCCGCAGCCGAAGTGGTGCATTTCGATGGGCGCCTGCGCGTCGACTGGCGGAATGTTCGACAACTATGCGGTGGTGCAGGGAATCGACACGATCATTCCCGTTGACGTCTATGTCCCGGGTTGCCCGCCGCGGCCAGAGGGTCTCATTTACGGCATTCGGATGCTCCAGGAAAAGGTCAAGAACGAGCGAGCATCCGACAAGGGAATCCGCGACGAGATGGAGCCTGATCCTTCGAGCCAGCTATACATCCCGCCGCCAGTAATCGACGAGCTGGGTGAGCCCTTCGGAAACTCCGTAAACCAGACCAGGTCCGGACTGTGAGCCGTTTCGAGATCGTGAAGACCGGAGCGACCGCATCCGGCGCTCAACCGGCAACGCAGCGGAATGTCCAGCACCGAGGCGGAGAGGCGAATCCATCCGCAAAGGCGCTTCAGAACAAGTTTTCCTCGGGCGTCAAGCGCGTGGAAGTCATCTGGGGCGAGACAATCGTGTATGTAGATCCTGCGTCGGCGCACGAAATTATTCAGTGGCTGCACGACGATCAGTCGCAACAGTACGACTTCCTCAGCGACGTGACTGCTGTCGAGTATCGCGACGCGGAGGTGCCGATCGAGGTGGTGTGGCAACTGCGGTCTCTTCCATACCGCCGCTTCCTTCGCATAAAGGCGCAGCTGCCCAAGGGAACGCTCGAGATCGACAGTGTTTGGGACATTTATAAGAGCGCGGATTGGCTTGAGCGCGAGTGCTACGACATGTTCGGCATCCGCTTTCGCGGGCATCCGGATCTTCGCCGGATACTGATGTGGGAGTCGTATAAGGAAGGTTTTCCGCTGCGCAAGGATTTTCCCCTGCGCGGACGCTTCAGCCGCTCGGAGCAGCTGCGCCAGGCCCTCGCGCAGAATCCGGAAGCGCGCTACTCGATGGAGGAGCTTAACATCGCCGACGCATTCGCCGAGCTTCCGCAGGACATGCGCGAGCGACTGAGCAAGGGCGAGAGGACGGGCGAGTAAATGGTGAAGCGCACCGTTGAAGTCGAGCTCTCGACAACTGGGCTTGACGCGCAGGGACGGCCGCAGCGTGTCCCGATCCTTACTGATGACGGAGGCGGCGGGCTGGCGCTCCAGGCGCCGCCGGGCATCGAGCCGGATCTCGAAGGTGAGCACATGCTCATCAACATCGGCCCGCAACATCCAGCGACTCACGGCGTGCTGCGGCTCGTGCTCGAGCTCGACGGAGAGACGGTCGTCCGTTGCATTCCCCACATCGGCTATCTGCATTGCGGTTTCGAGAAGATCGGCGAGTACCGGCAGTACAACCAGATAATCTGCTGGACCGACCGCGAAGACTATCTCAACTCGATCGGCAACAACGTGGCTTTTGCGCTCGGCGCCGAGCGGCTGTTCGGCATTGAGGTCACGGAGCGCTGCAAGGTTCTGCGCGTCATCGCGTGCGAGCTGTCACGGATCATGTCGCATCTGGTCTGGCTCGGTACATTCTGCATCGACATTGGCGCGTTCACGCCATTTCTCTGGGCGTTTCAGCGCCGCGAAGAGATCTACCGCCTCATCGAGAAGTGGGTCGGCGCGCGGCTCACGACCTCGGCGACGCGCGTCGGTGGAATGGCCGCAGATATTCCGAGCGGCTGGATGGATGGGCTCAGGCAGTTCGTCCGCACCTTCCCGCATACGCTCGACGAGATCGATCGTGTACTGACGAGGAATGCGATCTGGGTCGGTCGCACCGTCGGACTCGGCGTCATGACGCCGGAAGAAGCAATCAACTGGGGCCTGTCGGGGCCGATGCTTCGTGCGTCCGGCGTCGACTACGACGTGCGCAAGGATTTTCCCTATCTCGACTACGAGAGCTATG
>DASWGL010000246.1:0-18958 GCA_036393735.1 Gemmatimonadaceae bacterium
CCCCCCCGCCGCGCGCAACCCTCGAACCGAGTTGTAATCCCCGCCCTCGTACACCACGAGTCCCTTGATCGAAACCTCCGCCGTGGCCCACGCCAGCACTCCCCAGATCGTACGCTGCTGGTTCTCCTCACCGTGCACCAACGGGAATCCGCCGGCGGCGAAAACCCAATGCTCCTTCGGTTTGGGGTACTGCCGCATCCAGCGTTGAGCGACGCGTAAGTGTGTGTCGAGAGACGTGGCTCCATCAAATCCCGCGAATAACGAGAAGCCGACCGCATCGATCGGAGAGCCTGGCCGCGCCGCCCACGCGTAGAGCGTGCTGTCGCGGGTCCCGTAGCTGCTCATCGGGACGCTGACCTTGATGCGCGGATAGATGTAATGCGCCACGCGCGACGCACGCGTGAAATAATCGATCCAGTACATTGGAGACTCTTCGCCAAGTATGCGCGTGCCTTCCTCCAGCGGATCGACGGCGGGGATCAGGTAATCGGGCTTCAGCCGTCTCGCGATTCGATCGATGTCTTTGAGGCGCGCAACCGTGTAAGTCTCGCGCGACTGCTTGAATTCTTCCTCCCCCTTCTTCGGGTAGCCGAGCGCGACGATCAGAAGCGTACTGTCGGCCCGCGCCTGCTCGATCGAGCGCGCGAGTGAGTCGAGGGCCACTCCGCGCGCGGCTTCCGGATCGATCACGACGCTGATCGCATCGACATCCAGCGTGTCGGCAAGTGCGAGATCGTACCTGATCGCCAATGGGGGCGGCCCGCTCCTCAAATCGGGGAAGATCTTTAGCCCGATGCGGAAATCTCCCTCGGGATGCTCCTGCAGCTGGTCGTGCTCGTGCGCCGCGTAGCTCCGAATGCCCGCATAGGCGCCCGGCAGCTCGACGACGACCAGCGCGGTCAGCGCGACTGCCGCTCCGGCGAGCGCAACGCGGGCTAGACGAGTGAAGCCCCACCGCGCCGGAAGCGACGGCGCGAATATCGGAACCTGGATGTAGATCGGATTCCAGAGAGCGGGCGTCCCGAAGAACGTTCCGAGCATGCTCGCCTGCGCCGCGTTGAGGGCGAGACCGAACTCCGGCGGCGAATGACCGCGCATGATGACGAACTTGGTCACCGCTACAGTGGCGATGATGATGTTGTAGACCAGCAGTGGGAGTCCGAACAGCGGAGTCACGAGCCGTCGCCCGAGGGCGTAGATCGCCTGCACCACGAACAAGAGCGCCGTGAACGGCCACAGCCACGACACTAGAATGATTGCTCGGCCATACAGAAGAGATTCCGCGGTATACGCGACTACGAGCGCGGGAACCAGGAGGAGACCGGCGAAGCCCGTGATCGCCTGAAAGCCGCGCGGGATACGCCGCAGCTTCGCGATTCTGCCCGCCATCAGGATGTCCCACGCGATCATCGCGACCGAGAGAGCGAGGTAAATCGCCCCGAGCAGCCTGTGCGAGGTCATCGAGCGAAGCTAGACACGCTCGCGCGCGCTGGCAAGCACTCCGACGCGGTCGTACTTTTCGCTCGCATGGGTCGTCGCGCTCTGCTCAATCTTCCAAATACGATGTCGCTGTCGCGAGTGGTTTTGGCGCTCGCATTCGTGCTCGTATCGGAACCGTGGGATCGAATCGCCCTCATCTCGGTCGCCGGATTGACGGATTTCATGGACGGCTGGCTCGCTCGCCACAAAAAATCAGAGAGCACGGCGGGCGCGCTCCTCGATCCGATCGCCGACCGCATCTTCGTCCTAGTCGCGATATCGACCTACCTCGTTGAAGGCCAGCTAACTACCGCGCAATATTTCGTCTTTCTCACGCGCGACCTGGCCACGGCTTTGGGATTCGTAGTCGCCAAAATTATTCCAACGCTTCGACCCGCCGTGTTCAGGGCGAGAATGCTAGGCAAGATTGTCACCGTCCTGCAGCTGATCACGCTGGTGGCCATCATACTGGTACCGGAGCTGACCCAGGTTCTGGTCCTGACGATCGGGGTCGTCTCGGCCGCATCGATCGTCGACTACACCATCGCCCTCTGGCGGGAACGCGCCCGTTCGAGCGCGGCCTGACCACGATTTATGCGAGCCGCGCAGTTGCTTCTTCGCATAACGCTTGGCCTGGTGCTGGCGCTATCCGCGACCGCCGCCGCGCAAGTCAACCAGCAGCAGCTGCAAGCTGAAGGAAGGCTGGATGCCATCGTCGCGCACACCGCCGGCGTCGAAGCTGGATTCGGCCTGAGCATTCCCACCGGGACCTACATGCGCTCAGGCCTGGTCGCTGGAATAGGTGCTGGCCGGCACGGCCTGGAAGGCCGGACCGATCTGATGTCGAGATTCAGCCTCGACCCGTTCCGGCAGAGTAACTGGGCGCCGTACGGGGGAGCCGGAATATCGGGCCGGTACCGCTCGAGGCTCGATGGCGCCTCTCGCGCCTACCTGCTGGTCTTCCTCGGCGTCGAAGGTCCGCTGCCACTGGGTCACACGTCGGGGATCGTACCGGCGTTCGAGGTTGGGCTTGGCGGCGGGGCGCGATTCGCCGTCATACTGCGACGCGGGATCAACGCGCGACGATGAACTGCCAACGGGAACCGCAATCGCAGTCAAGAAAAAAGGGCGCCTTTCGGCGCCCCTCGATCAAACTGCCTTTCTAACCTTGGGCGGTTGAGCGAATCGCTCTCCCAGCACCCTTAGCTCGCCTATCTCCGACGGCGCCAGCTCATGGTAGCGCTCCGCCAGGTAATCCATCGTGTTGTTGAACCAATCCTTCTGGTCTTCGGGCGCCGAGCCGACTACGCCGCAGCGCATGATCTGCTGGAACAGCTCGTCCCGGGCCTCCGCAAACGGAGTTGCCGATCGGACTGGCTCCTTCCGGAATCTGTTTTTCTGAGTGTTCATCAATTCGGTTGGAGTAAAACGTCTATGAAATCGTGATCCTCAATCTACCGGTATTAGACACCATTTCATAGCAGAAAGGTTCATGCGGCAGCCCTTTTCTCGACGAAATCGAGCTGCAATTCAGAAGTTCATGCGGCAGCCCTTCTCGATGAAATGGAGCGGCAATTCGGAAGATTCATGCGGCAGCCCTTCTTTTGATGAAATCGAGCAGCAATTCCGAAAGATGCTCGGGGTTTTCCTCGGGAACGAGCCGCGCCACTCCCGCGAGCCTCACGAGTCGGGCCTCCGGGATGGCATTGACGAGCCTATCGGCGAGCTTTGGTTCGACCCACTTGTCCTCGTCGCCCCAGATGATGAGCGTCGGCGCCTTGATCTCTCCGTACTCGTCCTCGTCCAGATCAGCCTTGTTCACCGCGCTCGCCAGGGTAAGAAGGTGCTTGGCGCCATCCTTACCGACAAACGGAGCGAGGTAGCGCGCGATGAGCTTCATCGGCATGTGTTCCTGATCCGCGACGCTGCCCTTCAGCACGCCTTCCAGCAGAGGCGCAGCCCCCATTACTCCGCGAGTGAGACTGAACGCGAAGCGAGCCGTGCGCCGCTGCATCTGCGTTATCTCCTTCGCGGGCAGCTCCTCGAACGCGGGCGTGTTGATCAGCACCAGCTTCTCGACGCGATCCGGACGGTTTGCGGCCAGCTTCATCGCTACGTCGCCGCCAAGGTCCACGCCCACTATGACCGCGCGCGAGACGCGCAGCACCGTCATGGCGGCATCGAGATACTCAGCCTGGGCCGCGATTCCGAAGTCGGCGTCCAGGGGCCGGTCGGACTGACCATGCCCCAGCAGATCCACCGAGTACGCTGTGTGCCCCGCAGCCGTAATAGCTGGAGCGATCGCGCGCCACAGAAAATTGCACGTCCCGAATCCGTGCAGGAGAATGACGGCCGTTCCTCCATGCCCGTATCGCTCGACGTGCATCGCTCCCGGACCCACCGGAGCTCTCAAGACATCAGCTTGCATCTCTATACCCCTCTCTTAGCTTTCGCGTCACAGCGTATTCAGCCGTCAACGCACGAAATCGACCACGGAAAATGCCTCCAAACAACGAGCTACCGAGAGACAGGAACGCACCCCCGAAAAAGATCGTCAAGGACGTCCGTGCATCAAGTCGGCCAAAGGCGTTCCTCTGGGTACTCGGTCTCATCGCACTCGTCGGCGTCGCGGCGCTGGGATACGTCGCAAGTAAGCCCAAGTCTACCTCGGCTAACGTTCGTGATGTAGCCGATACGACCAATGCCGGACCCGCTCAGGGCTATCTGATAGGCAAGGTCGATGCCCCGGTGAAGATTCTCGAGTACGCCGATTTTGAGTGCCCCTCGTGCGGCGGATTCGCCACCGTGACCGAGCCCGACGTGAGAACCAGGATCATCGACCCGGGGCTCGCGAACCTCACCTACTACGATTTCCCGCTGACCCAGCACCGCAATACGCTGGCGGCATCGAACGCTGCGGCGTGCGCGGATGAGCAGGGCAAGTTCTGGCCGATGCACGACCGGATCTTTCAGGGGCAGGAAGAGTGGAACGGCGAGGCGACCGACGCTCCAAAGCCGTTCTTCAAGCGCTACGCCGGAGAGATCGGGCTCGACGTCGCCAAGTGGGAGAGCTGTTACGACGCGCGCAAATACCAGAAACGCATCAGCGCCAATCTCGCCGACGGGCTGAAGCGTGGGGTGAACTCCACCCCGACGTTCATCATCGGCAACAAGATGTACCCCGGGATGCGCAACTACGATGAGTTGAAGAAGCTCGTCGATTCTGTCGGGAAAACCGCGACGCCTCCCGTCGCGACGGTCGGCTCCACGGCACCAGCGCCGAAGAAGTGACGAAGCGGATGATCGTGGCCGCGCTCGCGCTGGCCGGGATCTTCATCAGCCTCTACCTCACGCTCTACAAGCTCGGCGTCATCGGCGAGCTGAGCTGCACCATCGGCTCCTGCGAAACCGTCAACACGAGCAAATGGTCGAGATTCCTTGGGCTGCCGGTTGCTGCCTGGGGACTGCTCTTTTACCTCGACGTGTTCCTGATCGCCCTGGTGGGAACGCTAGCTCGCTTCGAGAATGAGCCGGTCATCTCCCTCGTTCTCGTAGCCGAAGCCGCCGTCGGCGTGCTTTTCTCGGCGTGGCTGACGTACCTGGAGCTCGGGGTAATCCACGCGATTTGCATTTGGTGCGTCACGTCGGCCGTCATCGTGACGATCATTTTTCTGGTGAGCGTCGCGGATCTTCGGGAGGCACGCGGGGCAGGGAGCGAAACCGGGGCGACGGTATAGCCCGGGAAAGGCGAACTGAACGGGATCCGAGATCTGAGATGTAGAGATCTCAGGTGATAGTCAAAGCGCTACGACCACACTATGCGCGGGTCCAGTCACAATCGAGGGCGGTACTCCGCAGAGAAGAATCGGAGCGCAGTTACTTACAACCGGTATCTGCGCCCTCTGAGATCTCGGATCCCGTTCTTTTTTAGCTCGCGTTAATGCCCTACGCCCCTCGCTTGATATCCTGGGAACGCGAAGCCTCGTCCAAGCGGAGCCGCGGCTTCTCGGCGGCAACGTCCTCCCCCTCCCGCTGCATTCGCCGCCGGAACGGCACCAAATCGCGTCCCAAATGGACCAGGGCCCGCGTCGCCACGGTGCTGGCCAGCGGCTCGGGAATCCCCATCACGCGAATGTAAGTGTCGATCGCTCGGTCGAACGAGAGATCTTCCGCCAGGGTGTCGACGAACATCAGCGCGTTGTCGACGTGACCACGAATGATCGTTTCTTCGGCACGCGCCTGCGAAAGGCGCAGCCGTCGCTCGGCGTTGGGATTGAGCTTGCGGCCGAAGATCGATTCAGGAAACAGATTGCGAAGGGCCATGCAGTCGTCCCTCGGTTGGATTATGTACTTTGATGTTAGGCACGGAGCGTACCAGTTGGTAGGTCTTGCCAGGCCACCAATTCCACCTCCCGCCGAGCTTGAGCAGCGCTGGCCCCACGGCAAGCCTCATAACTGTGGCGTCGACGAGAACGGCCACCGACAGCGCGAAGCCGAGGATCTTGATCAGCACGAAATCGCCCAAGGTAAATGCGGCGAAAACGGCGATCATGATCGCCGCCGCGCTGCTGATGAGGCCGCCCGTGCGCCCCAGGCCTTCGACGATTGCATCGTCGTCGCTCATCCCAGCCGCTCTCGCTTCGGCGATCCGCGCCACAAGGAAGACCTCGTAATCCATGCTGAGGCCAAACACGACGCAGAATACGATTAGCGGGATAGCCGGGAACGTTCCGCCAAGCGCCGCCTCGAGGCCGAGCGCGCGGATTCCGTGCCCGTCCTGGAAGACCAGCACCACGGCCCCGAACGCGACCGCGACGGAGAAGAGATTCAACGCAATTGCCTTGATCGCGATCAGCGCCGATCGGAACCCAATTAGGAGCGATACGAGGGTTACCACGACCACCACGAGCACGATCGACTTGAAGTGGCCGAGCGTGGATGCTTCGTAGTCGACGTTCAGCGCGGGCAGACCTCCTACCTCTACGAGGCCCCCCGGCAAGCCGGGTAGAGATCCCGGTGCAAGGGATCTGAGGTCGCGAACGATCTCTCCGGCACCGCGAACCCCTGTGGCCTCCGTAGGAAGGATCTCCATCAGTGCAATTCGCCCGTCCGCGGTGACCATTGAGCCACGAACGTCGGGAGGAATCGCAGCCAGCACGTCCAGATTCGGAGTGGTCAGACCAGTGACAGTCGTTAGCGAGCGTACGCGGGATACCCGCGGATCTGCCGCCACCTTCTCGCTCGCGCGGCGCAGGGCTGCCCAACCTGCCGGCGAGTCCCAGGTGGTTTCTTTCGGAAATTCGATGACGACGCGCACGGCGTTGACGATTCCACTGGTTCGCATGCCGGATAGCGTTCTGAGGGCGCGCGATGATTCCATGTCGCGCGGCAGCCAGTCTCCCCGCGGCAGATCACTGGTGAGCCTTGTCGTTTGAATAGCGATCGCGCCCAGCGGAGCGCTGGCGAGCAGCAGGACGGCCAGCGGGTGCGCGCACACGAACCGTCCCCACCGGCGCCAGCGCTCAGACGCCACGCCGAGCGATGGTCCGCGGATTCTTCCGGCATTGATTCGCGCGCCCATCAGCGAGAGGATGGCCGGCAGCAGCGACGTTGCGAGCAGCACCGCGACCGAGATCACGAGCAGTCCGCCGACGGCGATCGAACGAATTTCGTTGACCGGAACGATCAGCAGCGCCGAGAATGCGATCGCGACCGACGCTCCGGAGAGCGCGATCGTGTGTCCCGCTTTCCTGACCGCTCCGCCAGCTGCGTCGCGGCTCGACATCCCTTCCAGCAAGCCTTCGCGGAAGCGTCCCACTACGAGCAGAGCGTAGTCGATTCCAAGGCCGAGCCCGAGCATCGCGACGACGTTCTGCAGGAGCAGGGACAGCGGCCAGAAGTTGGTGAGCAGTACCGCTCCGCCAAGCGCGAGCGAGATCGACACTGCTCCGGCCAGTACGGGAAGCAACGCGGCAGCAACCGCGCCGAACGCGACGATGAGCAGCAGCGCGGTGATTGGCAGTACTTTTCGCTCAGCATCGCGCGCCTGGGCAGCGCTGGCTTTGCGAAGATCGTAGTTGAGCGCAATCTCGCCGGTCCATCGAAGCGTCAGGCCCGGAAACCGTGCATGGAATCCGGACTCTACGGATCTCGTTGCCGTGCGTAGAAGTGGGACGAGATCGTCGGGACGCCTCCCGCGGGTCTCGAGGCCGACAACCATGTACGTCTCGCGGTTGGGGCCGACGAATGCGCTGTCAGGAGCGTCCAGGTACGAAAGCGTGCGCGACACCGCCGGAAGCTTCGAGAGCGTCTCGCGCAGTTTCACGAGAATCGCGCGACCCTCGGCGGAAGCCGCCGACGCGCCTCCCGTGACCACGACCACTGCGTACGACGGAAAGGCAGCGGGGAAGCGCGCAGCGATGAGAGCCTGAACGCGCGCCGATTCACTACCCGGCACGGATGCCGCGACGTCGAGACGCTGCTCGACGCGTGATGCGCTCGGAATAACGAGCACGGCGAGGACCAGCCACCCTGCGATGATCCACCATCGTCGCTCGACGATGAACGACGAGAAAGAGAAGCCCGGGGTTTTCACGAGTGTAACCGGCGGATGTGGAAACGGGTGCTTGCTTTCATCGATCAAACGAGAGCGATCTCA
This sequence comes from Gemmatimonadaceae bacterium, assembly GCA_036393735.1. Taxonomy (GTDB): domain Bacteria; phylum Gemmatimonadota; class Gemmatimonadetes; order Gemmatimonadales; family Gemmatimonadaceae; genus UBA4720. Next base: position 8,138 of record DASWGL010000246.1, read on the forward strand.
TTGTGCAGCGGCCGTTCGTCGAGCTGCTCGGGAATAACGCCTCTTCGCGTTGTCACGATGTACGCGTTGAGGTCCGTCGGCTGAGCGAAAAGGCCTTCCATTGCGGCCGACAAAGGGTCCCGTCGGTCCAGTCCCAGATTCATGAAAGAGCAGCCCGAGCCTCTCAGCTCGTTGTAAGCGGAGATGACCAGCGCCCGGAGTACTCGTGGTTTGTCCGCCGGAACGCAGATGTGCGCGATGCTGACGCAATTGAGTGGAGATCCTGTGCGCGGCATCCGTTCGCCGCCGACCATGGGCGCGAAAAGATTGAATGCCCAACGCGCCGCATTCATGCGTGGCGAGTACGCGACGACGTTCAACTGCTTGAAGACGCGTTGGTCCCACACAGCAAGGAATCCCAGTAGCTCGCCGCTGGACGAGCGCGCGAGCCTGTAACTCGAGATGCCGAGTCCTGGCGCGGCAAGGATCCAGTCTCCCATCGCGCTGGCAGTGAGAACCGGCGCGAGCTGACGGAGCGGCGCGACCTTACCCCAGAACGCCGCCATCTCCTCGAGATCGGTCCAGCTGGCAGGGGCGACGTGGATGGAACCGGGATCGTTTGCCCGCCGTCGCCAGAGAATCGGAATCGAATGCGTACGAATCGCTCCGATGCGCCTGAGCACCGGAACGCCTCGCGGTCCACGGAGCCTCCGCTCCATTGCACGATTACCCGCCAGAACCGTGATCATCACCGGCGCTGTTGGCGGCAGCGGTTCGCAAGCGCGCTCCGCGTAACGCGACAACTCGTCGGCGATGCGCGTGTCGCGATGCGCGGGATGAACCTTGAGATCGCCGACATAGCCGGTGCGCAGTTCCCGGCCATTGACGAACGCGAGGCGCTCGCTGATGGCAACACAACCGACGATCATTCCATCCCGCTGGGCAACTCCCACCTTCCAGCATTGGCCTTCGAGCCGATTCAGCGCGAAGAAGTCGGGACTGCGATCGATGCGCAGGCCGATGTCTCCTGACATAGAACAAGCAGCGGCGAGCGCGATCAGCTTCTGATTGTCGGCGGGAGCTGCGTCGCGAATCGCGAAGTCGTTCAACGAGTGTTCGCGCTCGACGTCCTGGTGGGATGCCGACAGCTCCGTCAAGTCTCGATCAGGATGGGTGACCGGGTGCGCCGTCATTTGTCGATCCTGCAGATGGCAATGCGCGACTGGAGACAGCTTCTGTCGCGGAGGATCGCTTTGCGTCCCGCCTCGAAATCCTCGACAACCACATCCCGGAAGCGCGCGGGAACCTCTGTATGCCCGACGAAATTCCGGAAGCAGAACCTCGCGCCCGGCTTCGCCACTCTAACGATCTGCTCGAACAACTGGTCGATTCCGTCAGCGTCGAGCCATTCGCAGATGTTGGAGATCGCGAGCGCATCAACGCTCGAATCATCGCGGCTGCTCAGATACTCCGCGTAACCTCCGTCGACCAGATCGAGGCAGTCGAACCTCGCGCGAAGAATCTCGCGCTGAGTGCGATGCAGATAAGGGGGCACGCCGTTGGGCACTCGACTTGGGTAGGTGCCGAGCAGCATTTGATGCAGGAAGTAGTTGCTGCGGACCGGAATGTCGCAGAGGGCGTGTTCCAGCAGCGCCCGGAGGTGCGTCGCGAAGCTCGGGTTCTCCACCTCGCGGAAAAACTCCGGCTCCAGCGCGCGGCTGAAGGTCCAACGGTTGATCAGGAGCGGAAAGAGTAGCCTCCAGCGGCGCGTGTTCCACTCGCAGTCGAAGAACTCGCGCTGGTCTTCGAGTGACTCGAGGGCAAGGAGCCGTTCGATTTTCCGCGGCCCGTTGATGAAAAGCTTGACGACCTTTACGACCGCCCCGATGAACTGCTCGGTCACGCCGCACGCGAGAGCGCCCCGTCCCAGCAGCGCCTCATGCGCGTCCCAGAATTCGGCTGCGCCCTCGGTGAGCAGTGGTCGGATGGTCCTATAGGTCCTTACGCGGCGCTTGCTCGCGCCACGGGCGACGCCGAAGAAGCTGAGGATCTCCGGCATCGTGAGCCGCCTCAGCGCCGCGACCTTGAGCTCGACCAGATGATTCTGCGTCGAGTTGAGATCCACCGCCGTCACATGACCCGCGCCGGCGGCGAGCAGAGAGAGCGCGGTGCACCCGCCCGAGCTCACGACCACGACTCTGGCGTCAGCGAGTGGGGCAAGGGCCTCGATCTCGAGGCACGGATCCTCGCGCACCTGCGCGAAAAAGAGGCGATCGGCACGCGCTCCGGGGAGGATCGTCCGCGCAACCTGGTCGCTGCGCGTCCGGGCGGCGGATTCTCGCTCGAGAAGAGGCTGGGCGGTCATGCGGCCAACCTCCACCCATATTCCGCGGAGATGGCGGCGTAAACCCGCTCATCGGCATCCGTGTACCGACGCATTACATCCCGCACTTCCTCAGGACGTTGCGCCGATTGCTTGTCGAGCCATCTCTTCACCCAGATCAGATGGCCGCGCTCCTCGTCGATCATGCGGCTCAATGTTGCCGCGACGACCGGATTCACGCCGGGCCGCCGACTGTGTTCCGTGAAATGGCGGTACACCCGACGCTCGAAGACCTGCGTCAGGGCGAGAATCTCGAGCATGGAAATCGGCATGCCCACCTCGTTGGCGTAGCGCGTCTGATAGGTGTCGCGAACCGGCGCCGGCCGTCCCCCGATGGCGACGATCGTCTCGGTCCATAGCTGCGCGTGCATTACCTCTTCGGCGCTGTGGCGCGTCAGATTGAGAATCAGATCAGGATCTCGCGTTCGCCTCACCATCTGGCCCAGGATCAGCCCGCCATGCAGCTCGGACGCACGGTAGAAGTTGAGCACCGCGATTTCGGAATTCGAATTCGTCATAAGGCTCTCCGGTTCAGGTTCTTGTTCTTGATGTGATCGACCAGGCGAATGCCGCACAGCCGCTCGATGCGTTTCGCAAAGGTCTGGATCGCGATTGGATCGCCGGGCTGCGCGACCGGAACGGTCCCTATCGCCTGCTCGCCGAAGTGGTGAAAGTCGAGCGCCGCGTCGAGCACCTGCGGGATCACCGAGGGATCGGCGGCAACGCGTTTGGCGATCAGATCGGACGCACTCTGCGCGTGGCGCACTTCGTCAGCTGCGATCCGCGACAGCAAATCGGCCAGGACATTATCCTCGGCCTGCTCCCCCAGCCGGCGGAAGAAGTAGTGCGCGAGGTGCTCCGAGAGCATGAACTCGACGAGTCGTGGAATCAGCTCGCCGGGCAGTACATCGATCTCCAGTTGCGCGGAGCGGATCGCCACCAGGTCCTCGTCCGTGATCGGTGGCTCGTACCCGATCGTCTCGAGGTAGCGGCGAATGGAATGAAAGTGCTTGAATCCCTCGTACAACTCGAGAGAGAAAGCGACGCCGGCGTCGATGTCGTCGAGCGTCGCGCGCAGCAGCCGCGAGAGGTTGACCGGATGGTACGACTCGATGAGCGCGGCATCGCGGAGCGAGGCCAGCAAGTCCGGACGGGCGAATGCTCGTTCGTGGTCAATCTCCGCCCATTTGATGTCGCGCTCCACCGACCAGGCGCCCCGGTCGGCGGCAACAGCGCATCGCACGTAAAGGCTCGTCTTCGCTTGTGTCTCAGTCGTTGTCATTTGTCCGTACCTCGTGGTTGCGCCAGTTCGGCATTCAAGGAGAGCGTCACCGGCCAACCCGACGGCTCGACGCCATGCGTGACTAGAACTGCCATCAGCCAGCGCTCGAGGCCGAAGGCGACACAGCCGCTCCACGCCGGCGACCCATCGGGGAGCGAGATGCAAAACGCTTCACCGAAGAAGAGCTCGTGATCGTTGAATGAGGCGATGGCGAGCGGCCGCCCGTCCAGAAACCGGAACGCCAGCTCGTGTTTGAGTCCCTTGATGCGTTGGAGCGCGGCGCGCCCACGCGCATTCGGCGCGAAGAAAGGGTCGCTGGCGGCGATCATCTCGCTGTCGATGCCGAGCACGCGCTCCAATCCGCTCACGCGCTCGACCGAACGGTCCAGGAACTCCTTCACATCGTGCTGAGCGCCAAGGCAGACGATCTCTCTCATCGTGAATGCCCAGCCCCTTTCCAGGGCGGCGAGCCGTTCGCCCTCATACCGCCAACAAGTGCCCTGGGCGGTCATGACGACGGGAGCGGCAATCACGGAATCCGCGTGCGCCGCGTAGGTGTTGTAGCAGACGGCGGGAGGAAGCACGACGTCCGCCCGCTCCAACGACGAGCGCGCGGTCGCGCCCGGCGAAGCACTGACTGCGATGTGTTGCAACGCTGCTTCGTCCCCGCTCAAGTGCGATGCGGCCGTGAGCCACTGCGGAAACGACGCAAAGTATTGTGCTCTTTCCAGCGTCTCGAAGCTCACACCGGCTGGCGCGAGCCATTCATTCGATGTCTCCGCCCGGGCGAGGTCGGCCAATGCCGCTTCGATCTCGCGGAGCAGCGACACGACCGGGCCCCGCAGTCCAGACACGCCTGGAGCGACCTCCCAGAGCGATCCCCGCTCACGCAGCCGGCGGATGACTTCCTCAGGCGACAACATGATCGTCGAGCGGGAGAAAGACCGCCGCGATGCGCGCGACCGTCTGGAAATTGTCCATCCGGATGTGCGAATCCGGTATCGGCAGGCCGATTGCCTGCTCCGTGAAAGCGATCAGCTCGAGTACCCTGAGTGAGTCGAGCAGCCTTGTCGAGAACAGCGGCGTCTCGGCCTCGACATGCACGCCTTTGGGCGCGACTTCCTCGTTGAGCCAGACGAGCATCCGGTGAATGAACTGAGCGCGTTGACTCATGCTGCTGCCTCCTGGGTCTGTCCCCAGTTATTGGCGAGCAGACACCGGAGCATGGGCATCCAATAGGTGCCTGGTGCTGGAGGGGGAGCGTCGAGCAGCGCCTCGGCGACAGAAGTATCGAAAACCTTCGGCAGCGCGAGGTGCGGAATGAAGTGAGCGAGCGACGATAGCACCGCCCGAAGACGGACATCGCCGGTCTCCATCACAGCGCGCTCAAAGAGCGCGTACGTGGCGGCGTCTGTGATTATCGCCCGCTCGACTCGACGCTTTCGCCACTCCGGATTTTCCGCCCATACTTCGTACGCCGTGTCGACGAGCTCACCGAGTGTGAGCGCTCTGCGCCCGGAGCATAGGTGAATGGTCTGATGCAGCGCGCGCTGGTCGAACGTCAACCTTGCGATCGCATCCGCGACATAGTTCGAAGTGATGACGTCGAAGTGATAGGCGCGATCGCCCGGCATCATTGCCGCCAACCCCCGATGGTAGACGCGGAGGGCTCGATGCACGGCGTTGATCTGCGAAATGTCCCCTTTGGGCCCGCGGCACACGATCGTGCTCGGCCGCGCTATGGTCCAGGGAAGACCGCTCGCCCGGAGGTTGCGCTCAGCCTCGTACTTCGACTGCTCGTACGAATTCACCCAGCCGGCATCACCGCCATTGTCGCGCTCGAGAATGTTGCCGGTCGCGCGTCCCGTCACGAACGCGGTGCTGACCAGCACGAAGCGATCGAGACACAGGCATTCGGACGCGATTTCGGCGACGTGATAAGTCCCGAGCGTGTTGACGAAGCGCGCCTGGTCGAGAGACCTGGAAAAGCTCGTGTCGGCAGCCGCATGTACGACTGCCGATGTCTCGCGCTCCACCCGCTGCCGCACCGGCGACTCAAGGCCAAGACCGGGCAGCGTCGCGTCGCCCCGCAACGGAACCACTCTCCGCGCCAGCGCCCCCAGCCTTCTCGATGCGAGCAGCCACCGGATCTCATCACGAACGAGGACAAAAGCTTCGAGCGCGGGATCGTCGACCAGCATGCGACGAAGAACCTCCTCGCCTACGAGCCCGCTCGCCCCGGTGATGAAGACCTTTCGCTTGGGCGTCATGTCAGGCCTCCACCGCGATGCCGGTCCAGTGCGCGCCGAAGCCGTAAGAGAACAACACGACCCGCTGTCCCGGCTCGATGCAGCCACCATCCAGAGCGTCGCGGTAGTTGATGAAGTTGTCGCCAGCCAGGGTGTGGCCATGGCGCACGATGTTCTGGGAGAAAAGACGGGCGCGCGGGAGGCGAACCAGGCCGGAGAGAATCTCCCAGCTGCGCATGCTCACGTTGTGCGGGATGATCCAGTCGACGTCCGAGGGCTCCCATCCCGCATCAGCGATAGTGCGGTGGAGAACGTGCCGTGCGGTAGGGAAGTAGGACGCGACGATCTCGTCGCGAAGTGAATCGACGTCCCAGTAATAGCCCTTGGTGACAGTGGTAGCGGAAACGAGCCGGTTACGGAGACCATTGCGCTCGACGAGCACTGCGCAGGCGGCGTCGGACGTGCAGTTGAAGATCGCCTCGCGCCCCGCGTTGGCAGGGAAGAACTCGGACGACACGCATAACGCGCGTTCTATTCCTTCGGTCAGGCAGAGTGAGCGCGCGATCCGTACTGCGGCAAGCAGGGTTGTGCACGCCAGCTGATCGAGCGCGAAGGTCGAGGCGTTGGGAAGATCGAGATCGTACTGAAGGCGGGTCGACGGATACTTGAAGCGGGACATCGTGCACAGTCCGGCGGCGGCAACTTCCGCCCGTTCGGAGGGCGCGAAGGCCATCGATCCTGGAGTGCCTCCGTAGATCAGGAGTCCTACCGATGCAGGGTCGACCTTCGCTTCGTCGAGAAGCTGCTTCGCGGCAGCGAGCGCGAGCTCGTATGGCGTTTCCGTGAGCGCGACGTGAACCTTTCCGAACCCGAACGACTCCATCGTCTCGGCGGAGCTACTAAGCAGCCGCTCGTTCGCGAGCTCACCTACCGTGCGCAATCCCTCGGGGAACGCGTAGCTGATCGCCGCGATGGCTGGGGTGCTTTGTCCGTTCCGTTTGGCGATGGGCATTGGGATCCGTTCGTGGATGACACGCGAACGATGCCCTGGCGCTTACGGCCCTCCTATGCGCGAGAGTACGTAGGACAAGACGCAGGGTGACGTAGTAGTCCGAAACAGGCAGCGACTGGCGCGATGCAAAAGAGCCCGGGGAAAATCCCCGGGCTCTTTTTAATGCGGGTGGGCGCTAACTGTAGCCGTTACGGGCCTACAACTATGATCTGGTTCTGAGACTCGGTTCCCGTGGTGATTGTCAATCCACCAGGGAGTAGTGCCGGCTTGAACCCGCTCGCTGTCGGCGGAGTCGCGCGCAACACGTAGGTTCCTGGGAGTAGAAACGCGATCCGGAAGTTGCCGTTCGCGTCGGTGCTCGTGCTGCGAACGACGTGCGTCGGATCCGAGTCGGCTAGCAGCGACCCCGCTGTCAGAACCTCGACGGTTGCCCCGGCGACGGCCGCGCCGGTCGCGCTGGTGGCGTGAACCGATCCCGACACGCTGCCAGTGATGTCCTCCGCAACCGCACGGATAACGGGCTTGAAGTTGAAGCCGTTTCTGGCGTTGTTGCCGCGCATCACGAAGCTGCTGCCGATATCGAAGTCGAGCGTCATCACCGAGCCGTTTTTCGTCAGCTGGATCGGCTTGTCCAGATTGATCTTGATGCCGGAGTGGCCCGCGCTCGGGAACTGAATCGCCGGCTGCGTTCCATCCTTGAGCGTTATCGAGGATTTGCTCGGATCGATGATGAGACGAAAGCCGTTGTACGTGCCGGTGGCGAGCGTCGTAGCACCGAGGTTTGTCGTCTTGCCGTCGCCGAGATCGAGGAGATTGATCGAGGCGTTCGGAGTGGCCACGGTGGTCCAGCCGCTCGTATTGGATTCGTCAGTCGCTTCCGCGTCAGTCGGCTCCGAGGTTCTCGCGTCGACGCGGACGACGAAAACGTCGACCCGGGCAACATCCGAGAATGGGAAAGGTGCGTCTGTCAGGCGCACGGTTAGAAGCCCGGTGCCTGTGCCCGTTGAGTCGCTGCTGCATGCGGCGACGCCCAGGGTGCCAACCGCGATGAGCGCAAAAAGTCGAAGTGTCCGGTTCATTTCATTATCTCCTGCACGAGTGCGTTAACGGTCTTCAGGCTCGATTTGGACTCGCGTGCAGAGCGCGGTCCCATTGTCTTAGACTCTGGCATTGCGTCCCTGCGTCACACCTCAGCTGCGTAGTCGAGGCGGAGCCATTGCGTGGCGTCCCTCGAACAAAAAAAGAGGGCGGCTTTCGCCGCGCCCCTTTTCTCTCTCGAATCCGTTCAGTTTTTCCGTGGTGGCCGCTTGCTCTGACCCGGGTTGGATTTCGCTCCGGCATTCCCTGGTACCCCTGCGGGGGGTCCGGCGGATGCGGGCTTGTGACTCTGTCCGAAATCGCGGCCGGTAGACGCCGGGCGGTTGGCCTGTCCCGCTGCCGCCTGCGGTGGGAGCTCGCCGGGCATGCTCTCCAGATCGGTGTCAGACGCGCGATCCTTGACACGAGCAAGCACACGCTGTAACGCGTCGGCGGAGCTCAAGCCGTGGTCGGTAAGACTCCCGATCACGAAGAGAGGAACCGCCAGCGAACGTCCAGACGGTGCGCTTTTGGCCAGTAAGCTGACCGATGCGCCGTCGACGCCTTTACGTATTGCCTCGGCTCCGGCTTCGATCTCGTCGCCGGCCGGAGTCGACTTGCGACCACTGGCCAGAGCCGCTCTAGCGGTTTCCATGCGCGCCGCCTGCTCGTTTACTGAGCGCTCGATACTCTTCGGATCGACGCCCTTGGCCGCGAATTTCAAGGCGCGGTTTTCAAGTGCCTCGGCAGGAAGCTGTCGCACCCGTGCCTCCGCGATTCGGGCAAGAACACGCTCAGCAACATCAGCCGGCAGCACTTCCCTCAAACGTGCGGAGGGATTTCTGGCCGGCGTCTGCGCAATCGAGCTCTGCGCGCTAAATGCGATCGCCAGGACCAACATGGCGAAGCTTCGAATCTGGTTCATGTATTTTATCATCTCCGCTGAGGAGTGATTTGCGATCTACTGTGAAAAACAATCATGGCTCGCCCGAGTGGGTGCGCCCATACTTGATAGACTCCCCAAACCCGGTAGGAGGTCACATTGACCGTCATTCGATGACGAGCAATCCAACCGTTCCTCCGAATTCGTCCACCATTGAGAGAAGACCGGGGGGCACGATCCACTGGCCTCCATTCACTCTGATATTCATCTGATATTTTCCGCTTTTGATCGGGAAGGTACTGGACCACCACCCGCCTCCCGCGGGAGCAAGCTGGGCCGGGATCCAATTCGTAAAATCACCATTGATCTCTACGGATCGCGCGTCGGGAGCATTCACCCGTAGCGTTACCGCGTCGCCGACGCCGCGAGTCGCGACGAACCCGGTCACAGCGGGTGTCGTACTCGGAGCGAGTTCGGGAAGACGTGGTTCCTGACCGCTTTGCTCACTCGGCTGCTGACCGGGGCGCCGCCCCTGCGCAAAGCGAAGACTCAACGACACGAACCGACCGCCAGGAAAACCCTGAGTCGGATCGACTGGATAGTTTCCGCCGCCCAGCGCCACGCCAATTCGCGGCGTCATCCAGAAAACCGCGCTCGCACTTGCCCACGATTTCACCCTGACGCTCAGCGTCGTGAGCTGATCGCCGAGGCGGAACCCTAGCAAGGCCCCGAGATCCAACACCTCGCCCTTCCAGGACAGCGCCGCCTGCGCGTCGGCGTATTTGATCGAGTCATTGACCATCGTCGGGGTTATCGTCAACAACGCGTTCGTCAGCCCCGAACCGAATGAGGCGCCCGCTTCCCCGAGGAGCAGGCTCCTCCACGCAATGGCGTCCCAGGTGCGACCGCCGCCAACGCCGAGGAAAAACTCGCTCTTGTCGCGCGCGAGATGGAGCCGGCCGTTCGCGATTACTTCGCCAGTGCGGGTGCCATCATTGTGTGTGCTTCCGCCGGCGAATCCACTGATCTCGGCGAAGAATCCACGGCTGGCGGGAATGAAGCGCGAGGCCGAGAGGGACCCTTGAGTGCTCCAGCCGCCCCCGGAAGTGAATCGCGAGTAGGTCCCCGCCGCTTCAATGAATCCGGAACCCCAATCGGCTACCAGATGTGGCGTAATCGTGGCCGCGCCAGTTGATAACGTATCCGCATAGCGGAGCGCGGCTCCGCCGACATCCAGAGTGCTTTCCACTTTTTGCGCGTGACTCGCTCGCGCCACGAGGAGGATCGCGGTGAGCGCTCCTCTCAAGGTTGGTAAATTTGGGACTCGTCCAGCTTTCAAATAACCGAGGGGAACGGGTGCGGAGAGTGAACCCTCTTTCTACGTCGCGCTGTTGGCTGGGGTTCCGACCCGGATCACCGAGCTTTCGGTGCCGAAATCGTCAGAGCTCTTCACAGCGAGCGGATCCGCCACCCAGCGCGAGCCGTTGATAATAAAAGCATACTCGTGCCGTCCCGGCGAGAGGGGGACAGATACGGCCCACACGCCCGGTGCTCCCGAATGTCCCAGCTCGGTTCTTCCCTTTGCCCATTCATTAAAATCGCCGACGAGCTGTACGCTCGTGGCATGCGGGTCGACAAAGACGAAGCGAACAATCTGGACGGTGTCGCGTCCGGCCGTCGACGCAGCGCGAGTGGCAACAGCAGAATGCGTCGAAATCCGCGACCCTATCGCAATGCCGGAGATCGCGATGATACCTGCGATGCCAGCGGCGAGGGCGAGCCCGGTCAACGGCGCGATGCGGAAGACTCGCTCCGTGCGCCACCACTGTCGCGCTGACGAACCATGAGTCGGGTAAAGCAGCGGGCCCTCGGCGCGCACTTTCTCCATCAATCGCTTCTCGAAGGATGGGTGGACCTGTTCGGGAGCGCGCAGGCGCGCGGCAATCCGCTCTGCAA